>CANQOR010000027.1 GCA_947625535.1 uncultured Bacilli bacterium | reverse complement strand
TTTGCTAAATAAAATGCTACTGCATCTGGTATTACAAATTTTTTCATATAATCATAAAAATTATCTATACATGGCAAATATTTTCTTTCAAATTCTTCATCTGAAATATCACCCTCCATTGCTTCTTCATTAATGTAACCATTGTTCATAACTTTACCTCAATTCTTTCTATAATTTTGGCTTTAATTGTTATACATTAGTTACACAATGACTATCTCCTCCTCCTGCATTTACATGTTTATTTTCCCAATTTAACTAGTTCTACATCAATCTATCTATTTAATTCCATAGAATTTATTAACAATATAAACGTTTTAAACCTCCTGTTAATAAATTCCATATTATCAACAAATACATGGTTATCTTAATGACTTAATCATTCTTCCACTCTAGGTATCTCCATCACTAACCTCTTAGGTTTATCTACTCCATCTACACACTTAATCCATCTATCTTCTTTTACTCTATCTATTGTTTCTATATCATGGTTAAATTTAAGTATTGATCTTTCTTTATTATAAGAATCTTCTTTCTTACTAGTTCTATCTAATCCTTTAAGTAATAATGATTTATATCCCTCACTTAATAATGAACTACTATACTTTGTATATAGTTCATTATTATCATCTAAATCATTATTACCTATATCTATCTTATATACTTTAGCTAATAATTTAACTGTCTCTTGATATGATAAACCTTCATATTTCATAATATATCCTACTATATTAAAAGATTCCCCACACGCAAAACATCTACCTAATCCTACTCCATTACTTATACCAAGTGATGGATTTTTTTCTCTATGAAATTGACAACTAAATAAATAAGAATCTAATGAATAAGGTTTTATTTTAGGATTAGTATTATTAGTATATACTAAGTGTGTTAAAGAACATTCTTCTTGTATATATTGACCTAATGATTTAGGTACTAATTCATCTTCTAATAATCTTAACATTTTATTATAATCAGCTAATACTAAAGATACTTGTTCTAACCAAGCTCTTTTATTATCTCTTATACTTATATAATCTTCTTTACCTTTTTCATTACCTTTTTGTCTTAATATATAACTATACAATCTTACATATTCAAACCAATCTAAATAAGCTCTTTTTTTAATAAACATTATTTCTTTAATATTTTTCTTTATTACTTCATAATCTTCTATATCTAAACCAGTACTATATAAGTAATAATAGTATTTATTTAGTTCTCTATCTAACATATTTAATAATTCATAATCACTTATTTCATAATCTTTTTCTTCTGATATTTCCATAATAAAACCTTCTTTAATTTGATGTTTATTTCATACTTATACCAGTATTAGTTTGAAATTGTTTTTGATAATAACTTAATAGTTCTATTGTTCTATTTTGTATATCTTGTTCTCTTTCTATATTATTATCACCTGTTATAGATACATATTCTTTATGTATATCTAAATATCTTTGACGTTCTTTAAGTACTACTTGTTTTAATTTATTTTTTATATAATTTAATGTATCTTTATCTTTAATATATTTAGTTAATATTATTAAAGCTTCACTCTTACCCATATAAATATTATCTAATGTTTTACATCTTATAATAGCTTGAGCTAATTCTAAAGAAGATGTAAATAATTTATTTAATGATGAATAATTTATATATAAAACAAAATGTATTTTTAAAGATAAGTTATTACTCTTTATTAAATGTTCTAAGTAAGAACTATATAAGTTATGAGATACTAAGTATCTTTTAAATTCTAGTGCTTGTTCCATAGTATTAACTCTTAAAGCTAGTATATCTAATACTCTATATCTTAAAGTATCTTCTCTAGTAGCTATAAAGTATAAGGCATTTCTTGATACATTATATGAACTTTTTAAAGCATCATCTCTTAATTGTTTATATAAAGGTCTTTTAAATGTATATGCATAATAAAGTTTAGTTCTATAATCAAATTCTTTATTATTTAATAATGTATTATCTACTATATTAAAATCAATAGTATTACTTTGATCTTTTAATACCATATCTAAAGATACTAGAAAGTTTGATACATCATTATTATTTATATAATTAATTAATCTATTAGTAATATTCATAACAGCACTCTCCAAGACTTGTTTGTTATTATATTATTAAATAGAAATTAAAGCAAATTAAAAAGATAACTTATTTATCTATGTTATCTTTTAATGCAATCTTAAACTCTTTAAAATGCCAAATGGTTCCATCCCAACCTTTTTGTTCTAAATCTTTTTCACTAATTATCTTACAATTCTCACGTATTATATTTATTTTCTTTTCATTTTGTTCTGTTACAGTTATATAATCATATTTATCTTTCAAAAATTCTAATACTTGATTTAAGTTATCATATATAATTCTTGTATTATTAATTGATGCTATATTATCATCATTAATATATATAAAGAAATCTTCATCATATTCTCCATTTTTAAATATCATATAGTAATCAGCATTATTATCCTTTATTTCTAATGCAGCAGGTGTATGAGCTACTCTTAAACCATTCCATTTAATAAAATCATCATATGTCCCCTTCTTAAATTCATAATTTATATCTTCTACATAATTATTAATTGCATCTACTTTCATTTTAAACTCCCTTTCTTTATTAAGTAATATATTAATATCATTTGTTTTTAAATATTCTTTTATTTCATTTAATGTTAAATTTAATTCTTTTAATTTTATTATCTTTTTTATTTGACCTATTTGATTTATTTCATAATATCTATAGCCACTAAATTCATCTATATATGATGGTTTAAATAAATCAATTTCATCATAATATCTTAATGTTTTAATTGGTACATTAGTCTTATTAGAAAATTCTCCTATTTTATATACTATTAAATTCATGTTAAAATCCTTATATAATATTCATTACTATATAAATTATAACTAAAATACCAAAGATTGTAAAATAAGCTTCTGCAGATAATGGATCATTATCATAATCTTTACTTATTTTAATAATTTTTTCTTTTTCTTCTTGTGTACGATAATCATCTTTATTATAGTTTTCACATTTTTCATCACAAGCACTTATATATTCTTTTTTTAAATCACAATAGAATAAAGCTCCACTTACTATACCATCTTTTTTGTCATTAATTTTTAAATGTTTACATCCTGCACACATCTTAATCCCCCCTTTGTAATGTTAACTTATCATTACAGTTAACGGGGAGTCAAATGTTTTATAAAAAAAATAAACAAATGTTAAATTTGTTTATTCTATACTACCCATTTTTTTATCTTTTTCTTTATCTTTAATAACTAATATTCTATCAAATATAACCATTAAATCACTATAATCTAGTAAAGCATCTGCTTTAACAACAGCATTAATATATTCATTTCTATCTTCTATTAATGAATAATCTAAGTTATATTCATCTAATCCGTTAATTTTACATATATAATCAATTAGTTGTCTTACAAATTCTCTTTCTGTTCTTCCATTACCTTCTCTAAAAGGATGAATTATATCTAAATCAGAGTAAAATTCTGTAATAAATTTTAATAATTCTTCCCTACTATGTATATTACCTATTTTAAATTTTATTCCATCAAGTAATTTCTTTAATTCTCCTTCTACATATTGTGGTAAACAAAAAGGTATTCTTTTAGATATTACTTCGTTTCTTATTTCTCCTGCAAAAGGATATATATCTTCAAATAAAAATTTATGTATACTTAAATAATGTTTTATATCAAATGTCTGTTCTCCAGGATTTAAACATAATTTAGCCAATTTAAAACTAGTAATCATTCTTTCTGCTTTATTTAATTCTTCTTCATCTTTAATACCTAGTTTATTAGTTAATACTCCATTAGTTTCATATATTGATTTATAATTTAAAGCTTCATCTATTCTTCCCATAACCAAGTACTCCCTCTTTACTAGAATTTTCCCCCGGTTTATAAGTTTTTACTAATTTAACTACAGAATGTACAAAATTTTCATCTGATTCACCTTGTTGTATACCATCAATAACCTGTTCCATTTCTTGGATACTTAAAACATTATTTTCTAATCCATTACTACTACTAGCATATAATACGGCATCTTCTATTTTATCTTGTCTATCTTCCTGTATTAATTCCTCTACTGGCATATTATTCACCATCTTTCAAACCCTTTTTATATATTATTCTAATTCCTCTTTTAAACATTAATTCATCATGTTTAATAAATTTATCTTTTATTAAATTATTAATTGAATATTTATTATCAGGATGTACTGTAACTACAGCATATTTAAAATCATTATTTATACTATAATTATCTAAGTATTTTAACATTTCATATTGTAACCCATTACCTCTATATTTATCATTTACAAACATAGGTCCATAATCTGCTACTTCTTTATAATTAATATTATCAATATTCATTTTTATTATACTCTCTTTATCAGAAGGTATAAACATCATTGAACAAACAAATTCTTTATTGTCGTAAAACATCCATATTTTAGAACCATTATTAAGTAACTTAATTATATCTTCTTTAGTAAAATCTCCTAGCCATTCAGGATTACTCATTCTACTTTTTATAGTATCTCTAACTTTAATATATTCATCGATATCTATCTTAGTATCTACTACTATTAAATCTTTTAATTTTATCATTTATTCTCCTATTTATATCTAACACTTTTACCATTTACACAATTAGCTATAAATCTTACATAGTTAATTCCATATCTAGGTTTATCATATACATATAATTTTACTTTCTTTAATTCCCCATCTTCTATAGTATTAACAAATTTTTTAACAACATCATTAAGTAAAGCATCTTTACTATCATATATATGTAAACCTTTATATTCTAACCAAGCATTTTCTACCCAATAATATTTACGACTATCTTTATATATTAAGAATGTATGACTTATATCATATTCATCATCTGGATAAACCATATAATAAGTACGATAATCTACTCCTAATTTAGTAGCTATTTCTCTTTCTAATTCTACTTGATCAAAACAAGTACCTATTTTACTTTCTAGTAATTGTTTAGGATTTTGTAAATAGAATTCATTTTTAAAATTTCTTCTATATCCTAAGTATTTATTACCTTCTTTATCTCTATAACCTAGTTTTATATCATTTAATTTTTCTTTAATAGTTTCATAAACATTATCATATTTCATTATTATAGTTCTTCCATTTTTAATAGATATAAATCCTCTTTTTTGAAAGAATTCTATTGCTTTAGTATTATTTTTATATACCCATACATAAAGTATCGGATATTCTTTTTTTAATTTATCTAATATATTAGTACCTAATCCTTTATTACGATATTCTTTAAATAAGAATATTTCATCTATCATATACCCATTTTCATATGGCATTACATAGTAAGCTCCTACTACTTTACCATCTATAAATAGTAGTTTATAATCCATATATGTTTTTTTTATATCTTTTAATACTGTCTTTCTTATTTTATCTTTATCATTATAAGTTAAGACTTTATCCATATCATCATCTATCATTGTAACTAATTTTATACTGGATAATATTTCAATATCTCTTTCTTGAGCATTTATGATTCTATAATCAAGCATAATATCACCTACTTCTTGCCCTATATACTACCAAATTATTATAAAAAAAGATAGTATAAGTTTCTTATACTATTCTTTTTTACCTTTAATAACTACTCCTCTATTTTTACAACTATCTTTACCTTCAGGACAGTATTTTAATACTTTACAAGTAGGTCCTAAAGCTTCTCCGATAATAGGAGCTACCTCTGTAGCTTGTTCGACCATTTGATTAGCAATATTTCTAATAGCAGTCTGAGCTTTATTACAACATCTCATACGACTAATCCATTCTAGTGTACGAGCATTCATAGTTGTACTTATATTACATGCATTACCTGATAAATAGAAGTAAACTAAATCTTCATCTCTAACCCCTTGATTTCTAAAGTATTCCATCATTGCTTTATTATCTTCAAATATTTTATCATATTCAGCTTTATGTTCTTTTAAGTTATCTGGCATTACATAAGTACCTAAATCCCACATAGGTACAAAATCAGGTACTAATAATGAATGCATTCTATGTCTTGTAATATGTGTTAATACAGCTAACTCAATAGGTATTTCAAAAGAGAAGATAGCTTGTTCTAATTCTCTTTGTTGTTTACTATGTATTAAAGCATTCATTAATTTATGATCTATTTCTGGATCTTCTTTTCTAAGTTTCTTTAATTTCTTTAAAGCTTCATCATGATTAATTTGATATCTATTCATTAATATAGCACATAATACTTTTTCATCAGCTTTAGGTGTATAATCATACATATTTACTTTAGGTAATAATTCATTATGACCATATAAATTCTTACCTAATTTATCATCTAAGAAAGTATATTGATCATTATAATAATCTTTTTCTTTTTCATTATCTAAAGCTCTAGCTAAATAAGGAGCATAATTTCTTATTACATCAGCTAATTTTTCACCTAGTTCTTTAAGCTCTGGTATATGAGAATTTTTACCATATAATAAATCACTAGTCATATTTAATAATTCATTACAATCACAACCCATAATAATATTACTATGGAAACAATAAGGTAATATATAACGACAATCTTCTACAGGAATTGCTTCATCAACAAATTCCCCATATTTATCAAATAAACTTTGTATATGTCCTTTATACATTTCTTGTAATTCATTACTATTAGGTAATATATTACCTTCTTTATCTTTAAAATCAGGTACTACATAACCAGCACTTCTAAAATCAACATTTCTTCTAGATTTTATAGTAAAAGATGTTAATCTATAACCAATAATAATTTGTTCTATTAAGACTGATACATCTTCTAAAGCAAAAACTAAGTAATCATGTTCAGATATTGATTTATGTCCATATCCAACAATAGCTCTTGCTAATTTTAAATTACTTTCATAATCATTATGATTTTCAATAACTTGTGTTACTGTTCCATCAGCACGTGATAGATTACCTGCTGATGCTACTATTTGTATTCTTTTTTCAACTTCTTCTTTAGTGTTATTTCCAAGAATTACAACTTTCATTAAAAACATCTCCTTTTACCATTAATTCTCTACCAAGTTCAATATATCACAATTATTAAATTAATAAAAGTGTATTTAATACACTTTTATAATATTTTATTTTTAACTCCCTATTTTAGGTTCATTATTTACTTTTAATATTTACAAATATTTACAAAATAAAAAAAGCTATTATGTCTAGCTTTATATATTAGATATGTCAATGTATTGAACATTTAAAACATTCATTCCATCAAATGTAACTTTAAAGACCATTGGTGCTGTATATCTACCATCAATAATAGTTTCATCTTCATAACTTAAGATAATATTATCATCATAGTTAAATCCTTTTTTGCACCATGAAGAAAGTAATGTCGTTAATGCTGAAGCATGTGATATTACAACTACTCTATTACCTGCTTCAAACATTAAGATGTTCTTCATTGCTTCTACCATTCTTTTTTTAGTTTGATTAAGAGATTCTCCTCCTGCTAATTTAAAATCAAAATCTTTAGTTTGTAAACGAGAAAACTCTCTAAATTCCATATCTCCTATTTGGCCTATTTTTCTTTCATTTAAACGATCATCTACATTAACAATTGTATTATTTTCTAATGCAATGTATTTAGCTGTTTCTAAACATCTTACATAACTAGATGAATATACAGCATCTATATTTTGTAATTCTTTATGTTTACTTAAACGTTCTGCTCTTTTTTCACCACTAACAGATAAAATCGTTTTTTCATTTTCAATCTGACTATTATCATGCATACTTATATTATTAATATTAGCTTTTGGTGTAACTTCTGAATGACGAATTAAATAAACTACTGTTTCCATTAAAATATCACCTCAAATAACCCAAATGATATAGCCATCATAATAACTCCTGCTAATAAAACACCTGCCATAACAGCTATAACAGTTTTCTTAAAATCCAAATCTAAAATACTCGCTGCTAATGTTCCTGTCCAAGCTCCTGTCCCCGGTAGAGGAATACCAACAAATAAGAATAATGCCCAATATAAACCTTTACCAGCTTTAGCTTCTAACTTCTTACCACCCTTTTCACCTTTAAGTAAGCACCAAGTAAAAAACTTTTCTGTATACTTCTTATCTTTGCCCCATTCTAGTACTCTTCTAGCAAATAAATAAATAATTGGTACTGGCAACATATTCCCAATAATAGCTATAATAAAAGATACTAACTTATCTAAACCTAAACCCACTGCTATTGGTATTGCTCCTCTTAGTTCAATAAGTGGTACCATTGAAACTAAAAAAACAATTATATATTTAAATATTTTACCTTTAAAAAACATTAATTATCACCTTTCATGTTAAATAAACTATATATAATAATTTATATTTAATATCATGTATCATTATTATAACACAAAAAGAAAAAGACTTTAATCGTCTTTTTCCAAAAGTGTGAGTTTGAGTTTATATGTTATTTTAATTGTATAGGGTTTTATATTATATAATTAAATTTATTTATTATCTTTAATCTATAACATTTATTTCTATTTTCTAATATCTCCTTCCTTTCATACTTAAATAATACTATATAAATATGAAAATATTGTGAAGAACAAGTGAAATATTAATGCTTTACACTATTTACTTTCTTTATTTTAAAATAGAATGTTGTTCCTTTACCTATTTCACTATTAACCCCATATTTAAAATCATGATGTTCTAAAATATTTTTAACTATTGATAATCCTAAACCAGTACCTACTATATTACGACGATGATTCTTTTCATCTTTATAGTATTTATCCCATATATGTTCTATTTTATCTTTTTCTATCCCTTTACCAGAATCAATAATTTGAACTAAGTATTCTTTCTTTTCTTCTGTTATTTTAACTATTACTTTCTTATCTTCTCCAGTATAATTAATTGCATTATTTACTAAATTATATATAACTTGATTAATTTTATTTTTATCAGCTCTTACTAAAGCTTTATCTGGACTTATAACTTCTATTTGATAGCCTTCATTATCTTTTATAATATCATATCTTTTTATAACATTATTTATTTCTTCTATTAAATCAAATGTCTCTATTTCTAAAGTATCACTATTAGCTTGTAATTTAGATAAAGCTAATATATCTCCAACTAAACTATTTAATCTATCCGTTTCTTCTATAATAACATTTAAATTTTCTTCTCTTTTTTTCTTATCTTTATATGTTATATCTCTTACCATCTCAGCATAAGCTTTTATCATTGTTAATGGTGTTTTCAAATCATGTGATACATTAGCCATTAAATCTCTTCGATATTCATCTGTTTTACTAACTTCACTTTCTAAATAATTTAAAGTATCAGCTAATTCATCTATTTCTTTAATACCATTTTTTTCAAACTTAACATTATAATTACCATTAGCTAATACTTTAGCTTTCTCTGTTATTTTAGTTATTGGTTCACTTATAACTCTTGCTAAAAATAAACTTATTATAATAGCTAATACTATTACAACAACCGTAATATAGATAAGTTGATCTTTTATTAAATTATAATTCTTATTAACATTTCTTAACATTGTAAATAAAAATACATATCCATTATCAGTTTCTATTCCATATAATAAAGCATAAGCTTTATAATCGTGATTAACTAATCTAATAGCTTTCATTTCTTCTCCACTATTATATAATTCTTCTTTAAACTGATTAAGTTCTGAATCATTTCTACCTAATAAACACCCCGTAGCAGCATCATTATATAAAATAGTACGACCATATTTATCAATATGTTCTATACAAACAGCATTATTATATACAACATTTTTTAAATAGTTAGGTAATTCATCTCCATCTACTTTATTAATTTCTTCCGCTATATTACGCATATCTCTTAGTTGATATCTTTCATATAAATAATTAGTTAAAAGTAATTGTGTCGCCCAAAAAAATAATAAAATAAATATTGAAAATAATATTAAATAAAATAAAGTTTTATTCTTTATATCACTAGGTGCTTTAATCTTTGTATTCAAATTTATAACCTATCCCTCTAACAGTTTTAATATAATTACCATAACTACCTAAATTCTTTCTTAAAGTTTTAACATGTGTATCTATTGTTCTATCATCGCCATAAAAGTCGTAACCCCATACATTAGTAAGTAATTGTTCTCTAGATAAAGCGACATTTTTATTATTAACAAAGTATTTTAATAATTCATATTCTTTAGGTGTTAAATAAATTACTTGATCTTTTATCATAACTTCATGAGCTTTATCATCTATAACTAAATCGCCAAATTTATAAATTGTTTCATTACCAAAACTTCTTTTAGATATAGCTTTAATTCTTGCTACTAATTCTTTTGGACTAAAAGGTTTAGTTACATAATCATCTATTCCTAAATCAAATCCAATTAATTTATCATATTCTTCACTACGAGCTGATAACATTATAAAAGGTACATCTTTCTTAGCTTTTATCTCTTTACAAGCTTGATAACCATCTTTATGAGGCATCATAATATCCATTATAATTAGGTTATAATCTTTTTCTAAAGCTTTCTTAACAGCTTCTTCTCCGTTCTTAGCTTCATCTACTTCGTATCCTTCTAATACTAAATATTCACGAATTACATCTCTTATTAATTCTTCATCATCTACAACAAGTATTTTCAACATATATCACCTCAATATCAATATATTATAATACATTTGTGAAATTTAAATGAAAAAAGAATGCATTAAATGCATTCTATATAAAAACTAAGCTATTAACTTACTAATGCTTTTTCTAAGATACAATGTTATTGGTACTATTAAAGCTATAATTACATAAATTACTACACATATAGCAAATAAAACTACATACTTAAAAGATATCAAGAAATTATATCCTGTAATTAATTTTATTACTACAATACCTATATAATATAAAATTATACTAAGAACAATTTCCTTTAAAATATCATATAAATATTCAAAATATAATACATATAACAATTGACTTTTTCTTATACCAAATATTTGTAAATAACCTAACTCTTTTTTACGATAGAATAAGTTTAATCTCATTTGGTTAGCAATAAAAACTAATATTATAACACCTATAACTAATATTATTAAAAGTAAAATTTCAGCAAATATATTAGCAGCATCAGTTAGATTAGTAATTTTATTATCTAGTAAATAATAACTACTTTCTGGATCTTGAATAAAATTTTTATAATATATACTATCGTGATTAAATATATCTTCTTTTCCTACATATTTATACATTTTTAACTTAGGAATTATCGTCGTACCAAATTCTTTTAATTCATCATACATCATAAATACAACATCTTTTTCAATATCATGATATAAGAAATTCCAAGCATATTGCCAAGGCACTACTTCTTCATCAGTTACTATTCCCACAATTACATAATCCTTATTATTAATAGTAATATTGGTATTCAAAGCTTCTTCATTAGTTTTATTTAATACATCTTCAACATATCCATGGTCAACTAATACTTCATTATTATTTTTAGGAGTTCTACCACATTCTAAGACACCATCAACATTAAAGTTAACAGCATCATAATCATATATAGGATAAATAGTATAATTATTATCACTATATATATAATTATCATAAGCAATAAAATCATCACTATTAACTATGTCGTTTACTTGAGGAGCTACGGATCTTCCATAATCACTAACACTAATAAACATATATGGGTAATGTCTTTTATTACTATTAACATATTCCCTAGTATAATTTAGTTTCAAAGATATAGCAGCTAAAATAATAATTAAAAATAAAGTTATAAGAACAAATGTAAATTTGCCTTGTTTACTTCTTGTCATAGCATACTTAGTTAAATACTTAAAATTAAAACTTTTTTTAGCATAAGAATTATTACTTATTTTATTATCTTTATGTTCTTTTGTTTTCTGTTCTATTGCTCCATAATTTAATTTAATTACTTCACCATCATCATCAAATAAATTTTTATGAGTAACTAAAATAATAATCTTATTATCTATCTTGTGTAAGCACTCCATAAATTTTTTTGAATTCTTAACATCTAATGACGATGTTGGTTCATCTAATAATATTATTGGTGAATCATTTAATAATGTTCTAATTAATGCTATTCTTTGACGTTCACCACCAGATATTTGACGCGGATACTTATCTAATAATTTTTCAACATTAAATAAATGTGCATAATAATTTATTTTATCAATATCATCTTTTATAAATAATAAATTATCTCTAATTGTTAAATTGCCCAATAGTAAAGATTCTTGACACATATATCCTATTACACTATGTACTTCATTAGAACTCATCTTTTTGATATCTTTACCATTTATAATACATTCTCCATCATAATCTGTTATAATACCACTAATTATTTTTAATAAAGTAGTTTTACCACATCCACTTACACCTTTAATTATATATAAATTATCATCATAAAAATTAATATTTATATCTTTTAAAACCTTATTCTTACCATAAGATTTACTTAAATGTTTTAATTCTATCATAATATATCCCTACTTCTATAACTCATATTTAACCAACCATCAATTTTTAAATGCCTAAATGCTATATAAGTTATAATAGTTGATAATACAAGCACTAATATAAAGAATGCTAAAATAAAATCTACATTAAAAGTAAAATATATAAAATCTATAAGACGATATCTTTCATTTAAAAAATTAAATATTAAACTTCCAACTATAGCAATAGTTAATGTAATCAAAAATATTTTTACTATATCTAATATTTCATACCATAAAGTAGCTCTTTTTATTTTTTTAGGGCTAAAACCTAAAGATTCATATATACCTAAATTATATTCCGTATATTTTAATTCTATTAATTTATATTGTAGATAAAAAGCAATTACTACTATAATAGATATAACAATAGTAGGATATAAATAAATAGATATTGATTCTAATGTAGATTTTTGTTCAACAAAATTACCACCTAACGGAAGAACCATTAATTTTCCATCTTTAAGTTTAAGATTTTCTTTATTAAAATCATTATAAAATTTTATTAAATCTTTTGTTTTCTTAAAGAATAAAAAGTATTCTGTTAAACCATATTTAGTTTCATAATTACTTAAAACATCATCATCAATATATTTTTCTAAATATTCCCCATTTACAAAGTAATTATTATTATCAAGTTCACCAATAGTTATTCCACCGCCATTAGTATAACCATTTACATCTTCATTAAAATAATCAAATATACCTACTATTTCTAATGAGTCAGTTTTATCAGGAAATTTAATATCTATATTTTTTCCTATTAAAGTTTCTGGATGTAAAGATAATTGTTTAGCTTTATCAATACCTAAAATAACTTGATTTTTACCAGTAAAATAAGTTCCATATAATAATGAATCACTAAATGGAAAATTATTTTTATCAATTGGTAAAGAAAAAATTTGTGTTTCATAATCTATATGAACTTGTGGATTATCAGTAAATTCATAATAAGGTAAATTCATTCTATAATTATAAACCATATCTACAATATTATACTTATCAATTAATTTTTGTTTGTCATAATCCATCGGAATACGTACTGTTAAATAATTAATTTTATATGAATTTAATGCAGTTCTAAACATTTTTCCTTGTATATCAGAACACATAAATACTATTAATAAACTAACTATAAAAATTAAACTCAAAATAGTTTTAGATAAAATATTCTTCTTATATTTTCCTTGCTTTTTAATATACTTATATAATTTAGGTTTTTTAACAGAATGAATACCTATACAAACTAATTCATCATCTTCTTTAATTTCTTTTGATTCATTAACAGTTACAATTTCTTTAGCATATTTTTTAGCTTCAACATCATGAGTAGCAAAAATAATTAAATTATCATCACTTAATTTTTGTAATAATTCAAATGTTTTAATTTTATTTTGATAATCTAAAGAAGAACTAACTTCATCTAATAGAAATATTTTTTTATCAAGTAATATAAATTGTAAAATAATAATTCGCTGTTTTTCTCCTCCAGATAATTCATTAGGGTATTTATCAAATAAACGTTCTACACCAAAATTTGCTGCTGATTCTTTAATTCTACTATCGTCATCACAGCATAATTTTAAGTTATCATAAACAGTCAAATATTCAATTAATTTACTATCTTGACTTATATAAGCAACGAAATCTCTTATATCAGCACTATTTACTTGATTCTTATATTCAACCCCATTAATAACAATACTTCCTTTATCAAATTCTAAGTTACCACTAATTAAATTTAGTAAAGTACTTTTTCCACTACCAGAATCTCCTAATAATAGATAAAGACCACTCTTTTCAAAACTATAACTAAAGTTAGTAATAACTTTTTCCATCTGAAATTGTTTAGAAATATTTTTTAATTGTATTATACTTTTCATTTGTTTCATCCTTCATTTGAAGCATACTGCCTAAGTCCACTAAATAATGGAGCATAAACATCATCTAGATCATCAAAACGCTCAAAAGTTTTGTGCATACCATCTTTTAGTATAGAATTTTCTATTTCTAGTATTGTATTATACATTTCTTTATCATATTTCTTATTTTTTTCTACACTTTCTCTTAAAGATACACCATTAGAAATATAATCTATTCTAATTCTATCAGCATACCCATAACAACCAAGAATAGCAAATTGCCAATATGAATTATTAACTACATTTGATTCATAAAAACCATTTTGAATAGCATCACCCATCGGACGAACATAATCTTGTTTTACAGCTTCATTAAACAAATAAAGTATATCTTCTTTTTTATAATAATCTGTTTTCAAGTCTTTTAAATCATCCATTGTAATTTCAGAACTAAACTTCTTCTCATTAAAATAATCACTTATTCTTTCATATTCTTTTCTATGCTTTTGATCGTGATTTAAATGAATTGCTGAAGGTTTTACTTGACTTACTTCTTTACCAGCTTCATTATAAACAGGAATATAGTAACCATCAAGAGATTTATATATTAAATTTAAACCATTAAAATCATAATAAGTTATTTTGCCACCTTTATCACGAGATAAAGCAAAATAATAAACCCAACCATCATCTTTATCTAATACAGCTTGCGTTTCATAAAATCCCACTTCATCATCAGATTCAACTTCGTTTTGTTGTTCTTCTTTTTTACCACAAGCAACAATACTCAAGGTTAAAACTAATAATAAAAATATATATAAAATTTTTTTCAAAATTAACACCACTTTCAATAAAAAACATTGATACTACAGGAGAAAAGATTTCCCCCTGTAGTATTTAATTAACTAGTACACAGACATATTATATTCGAATAATGTAGTACTAGTAGGTAATGATTTATCACCAGATACTTTATTTAACAAGATTGATAAATATAATTCAACATCAGGATCTCCTGCACTATCAATATTTCCTTGCTCAACAACATCATATAAAACTATAGTATCAAGTACTCTACCTTTAAAAGTACCCTTATAAGTTTTAACTAAATCATCAGCATTTGGTTCAACATCATCTTCATATAAATCTATCCATAAAATTCTATTACTATCTGATGCAAAATCAGTACTTAATTCTCCATACTTATCATAATATACTGCCACAAGATCAGCATTAACACTAGTATGAGATTCTGAAGTAAGATTATATGTAACAGTATTAACTCTAACGCCTGGAGTTAAAGCTGGAGCATTTTTCCATCCCGTTGAAGATGAATAATCTTTTTGAGCATAAACTGGTACAACACTAGCAAAAGCTACAGAAATAATACTTAAAAATATGAATAATTTCTTTTTCAAATAAATCACCTCCATTCTTTTTACTCAAGAGAAAAATTACTTCCTCTTTCACCCAAGATTATAACAAAAAAAATAAAAAATGGAAGAACTTGTAAGTTGCCAGTGTCAAAAAGAAATTCGCTTTTAAAGCGAATTGGTAGATTTAAAAGTTGAATTAACTCTCAATTTTTGAGAATTAACTCCCAATTTTTGAGAATATGTCAACTTTTGAGGAGAATTTGTCAACTTTTAAGTAGAATTTTGTCGCTTAAAAAGCGAATCACTCTCCAAAACGACGAATTTAATGTTTTTTTAATAAATATGTAAATCAAAGTTTTATTAACAAAATATTTACATTTTCTAGCTATCTAAATATATCTTAATAGCATCTATAGTATCATAAACAGCACCTTTTACTCTTGTAACTATTTCTAATACTTTATATAATTCATCTAAAGCTTTATCTTTAGAAATATATTCTAATCTAAATCCATACATTTTTTCTTCAATAGTTAAATCTAAATTATTAATATTTGGAATTAATTCATCACTTTTAATTACATAAAAATTAGTTATATAAAGTGTATTTTCTGAAACATTTGGATAATCCTTAGTTAAATATTTAATAACTACAAAAGGTTTATCAACTTGTGGATTAAAATCAATTCCTGCTTCTTCTTTTATTTCTCTTATAAGAGTTTCATTATCTGTTTCATTTTCTAAAGCATGTCCCCCTATTAAAAACATACTATTATCTTCTTTAACAAATAATAATTCCCCTTTAGAATTTTCCACTACTAATTTAGCTCTCCTAACAATCTTTAAACAATCTTCTTCTTTAAGATTATCAGGATTATGAACAATCTCTTTCATCTTATAATTCTACATTATGATAAATATCTGTAACATCTTCAATATCATCTAATAAACCATATAGTTTATTAAATACTTCTAAATCTTCACCTTCTAATGTTACCATATCTTTAGCATACCAACCTGATTCATCAACTTCATAATCTACGTCAGGTATTATACTTTCTATTACTTCTTTTGCTTTATAAGTATCTGCATATTTAACAGAAACATTTAAATAACCATTTTCTTCTTCAAATTCAACTGGTTCAATAGCAGCATCTAATAAAGCCATAAGTATTTCTTCTTCTTTATCACTTTTAAAACTCATAACTGTTAAATTATCATAGTTATAAGAAACAGAATTATTAACACCTAAACTTTTATTCATTTTATTAAAAGCAGCTCTTACTTCTCCAACTGTTCTATTAACATTATCAGTTAAAGTTTTAATCATAAATGTTGAAGCTCCAGGACCGAATCCTTCATAAATTATTTCTTGATATTCATCTTTACCAGCACCTTTAGCTTTCTCTAAAGCTCTATTAATTATATCAGCAGGTACTTGCATCTTTTTAGCTTTTTCTACAACATGTTTTAAAGCACTATTAGCTTCTATTTCTGGAACTCCTCTTTTAGCAGCTAAATATATTTCTTTAGCAAAATTAGTATATAATTTTCCTTTAGCTGCTCCTGTCTTTTTTATTTTAGCTTCTCTAACTGCATAAGCTCTTCCCATATTCACACCTCTTTTAAAACCTTATCTATTATACACAATTAAATTATATATTACTAGATAAATTTAAGTTCTCTTATATATCTATAAATAAAATTCTTATTATTTATTTTCTTTATTTTATTAATTATATTATATGGTTTATAAACATCATAATAAGTAATATTTTCTTTTTCCATAATATATTCTAAAGCTTTAATTATTGTATCTCTATTAGAAGATACTCTAAAAAAACTTTTAACTCTTTTTTCTAATTTTTTATTAACTTTTTTAGTTAACCAATTATAATACCATTCTGGTCTTCTTTTAAAACAATAACGATATCCATCTAATTTTTTTACAACTCTTAAAGTATCATAAAATCCCATCATTATATTATCTTTTATAATTTCACGATTTAATTCTAATACTGAGCCATTTTCTCTACTAGGACTTATTATTGTAGTCTTAATATCTGAATTAATATGTCTATTAATACCAATACCTTTTATCTTTATTATATATACTTCATTATATCCTTTATCTCTAAGTAATTTAACAGGTGAATTATCATAAAAACCACCATCTATATAATAATGATCATCTATCATTTTTCTTTCTTTAAATACCGGTAAATAGCAACTAGCCATTAAATATTCAATTAAATTTTCTTGATTTATAATATCTTCTTTATAAATGTATAAAGGCATAGCTTTTAATTTATTTACTCTAACTGTTACTAAACCAAAATCTTTATTACTCTTTTGTAATTTATCATAATTAACAACATCTTTTATACTATTTAATAATGTTGTATTATCTATTCCTAAATTCTTAATTATATCTTTAAGAGTATTAAAAGCTCCCATAAGACCATTAATATCCATTTCTTTATTATTAAATAAGTCAACAAATCTTGGATCCATCCCTAATAAAGTACCAGGACTTACATTATACCAAAAATTTAATAATTCATATTCCATATTACTAGCTAACATAGCAGCATTAAAAGAACCTATTGAAGTACCTACAAAACCATTAAATTTAATACCACACTTTTTTAAAGCATAAAAAGCCCCTATTTGATAAGAACCTTTTACACCTCCACCTTCTAGTACCAAACCTCTCATCTTAATCTATTTCTTTCTTTTACGACTATATATTAATATAAAAGGTAAAGCTAATAATCTAGGTATTAATCTAGTTATTTTATATTTATCTAATAAATTATAATATACATCTAAATTTTTACTTCTAAAATGTAATATATCATCTAATTTATCTCCATCAGCATAAAAACTTCCATAATAATTCTTTTCAGCTGATAACCAAGTAGATAAATATCTAATAGATAAACCATATGTTTTAAATATCTTTATTAAATAATCACGATACGTTGTACGGAATTTAACTCCTCCCGATACATTAAATATCTTCTTATTAACATTTTTCATAAAATCTATTGCACATACAAAAGCATAACCAGCATCTTCAGCAGATAATACTTCCATCTCTGTCTTTAAAGGAACATTATATATTAAAGATTCTCTTCCAGGATCCCCTAGTATATAAGCTAATCTAAATATTGAATAACATTTTATATTATCTTTAATATATTTTTCACTTTCTAATTTATACTTAGAATAATAATCATATTCATCTATATTAGGTTTAGTTTTAACAGTTATTTCTTCATTATTATCTTGTTTACCATATATAGAAGTACTAGATGCATATAATAAGAAACAATCTGGATTATAATCTTTTATTGAATTAACAATTGTCTTTGTTCCTTCAAAATCTACTGCTTTACATAGATCTTCTCTTACATTAGCTAAAGAAGGTAAAACCCCAGCTAGATGGATTACTATATCATGATCTTTAACTAAAGCATCTATTATTTGTTCATCAGTTACATCTCCGTAAACAATATTAATTCTTTTTCTAAAAGGTTTTAATCTTTTATATACATGTTTATCTTTAAGTTCTAAAGCCGTAATTTCATACTTACCTTCACTAAGTAAAAATCTAATTACTTGAAGACCAACAGTACCACCTGCTCCAGTAACTAAAACTTTTTTCATAAATACACCTTCTTATATGATACATATATATAATATCATACCATATTTTTTATTTGATTAACTAATAAAGTTCATCTCCACTAGTAGCATTAAGTGTTAAAGTAGCAAACTTACCACTCTTATACAAAGGATAAGCAGCTGCTCCTATCATAGCAGCATTATCAGTACAATAAAGCATTCTAGGTACAGATAATTTTACATCATATTTATCTGCTAACTTTTGAATTTCTCCTCTTAAGAATTTATTAGCTGATACTCCACCAGCAATAATCATATTCTTAACATTATACTTCTTAATAGCTAGTTCACTTTTTCTAACTAATTGATCTACTGCTGTATCTTGAAAACTTCTTGCTAAATCTTCTTTTCTTATTTCATGTCCTCTTTGTTTTTCATTATGAACTAAATTAATAATACTACTTTTTAAACCGCTAAAACTCATATTAAAAGATTCATCATTCATAGGAATAGGTAAATCATATGAATGTTCTCCTAATAAAGCCATTTTTTCTACATTAGGACCACCTGGATACTTTAAATCTAAAACACGAGCTACTTTATCATAACATTCGCCAATAGCGTCATCTAAAGTTCCTCCAATATGTTCAAATTCATAATCACCTTTCATTAAGATAAGATCTGTATGTCCTCCACTAACTACTAAAGCTAATAAAGGAAAAGTCATTGGCTCTTCTAAATTATTAGCATAGATATGTCCTGCCATATGATTAACTGCTATTAAAGGTTTCTTATATACTAAAGATAATGTCTTAGCAAATTCAACACCTACTAATAAACTACCTAATAAACCAGGTGAATAAGTAACAGCAATCGCATCCACATCTTCCACTTTCATTTGCGCTTTATTTAACGTTTCCTCTAAAACCATAGTTATATTCTCTGTATGCATTCTTGAAGCTATTTCGGGCACTACGCCCCCAAATTCAGCATGTGTATCCATTTGGGTTAAAACAGTTAAAGCAACACACTCTACACCATTTCTAATAATTGCTATACTTGTTTCATCACAAGAAGTCTCTATTGCTAATATATTAACATCTTTCATCTTTATACATCTCTTTTCATAATAATTGCTGTATCATTACCATAATACTTTATTCGACGACTAACTTCATAAAAACTATTCTTCAAATACATTCTAATAGCATTCTTATTATGTTCATTTACTTCTAACATAATATTAGTTACACCACTATCTAAATTAACAATATAATTAATTAACTTACTTCCTATACCTCTCTTACGATAATCTTCATCTACAACAATATTAATAATATCAATTGTTTCATATAATTTACTTATATGAATAAATCCTACTAATAATTCATCTATATAATAACCATAAACACATTCTATCTTAGATTCTAATATCTTACTTAAATCAAATAAATTACTAAAATTATGATTAACTAACATTCCTAATTCATTAAATCTCTTAATATCCTTTATATCTATTTTATTTATCATTTAATGCACTAATTCCCTTTACATATAATGGTTTTACTTCATGAGGATTTAATGGATTTATTCCTTTAGTATATTCATAAACCATTTCATAATCTATATTAACATCTACTACTACCTTATTATTATCTTTATATTCTAAGTAATCTGACTTACTTAAATACTTATATTTATCTAATTTACTATTATCTTTATCAAATACTCCTATAAAAGCTCCATTACGATCTTCTATAGCTACACACTTCTTAGAACCTTTAACATTTAAAGCTAATATTAATAATGAATCCAAAACTTTAATAGGTATATTTAAAGTATATGCTAATGTTTTAGCTATTGTAACAGCAATTCTTTCTCCTGTAAAAGAACCAGGTCCATTAACTACAATAACTTCATTTAAATCATTTACATCTATCTTAGCTTCATTTAATGTTTTATCTAAAATAGGCATTGTTATTTCACTATGTTTATTCTTTGATTCAACAATATTCTTTTTAATAATTTTGCCATCTTTATATAGAATTATGACTACTAATTTATCATGTGTATCAATAAATAATGAGTACATAAAACCACCTCACGTGCCATATTATACCACATCTTCAAAGCAAAATAAAAAACTCTTACGAGTTTTTATAATACAGCATCACATAAATCTACGTATTGTTGACCATGAGGTGTAAATATTAAAATTCTTGTCTCATCATCAATAATTTTAAACTTAATATCCAATCTTTCTTCTGGTAATTGATCTTCAATCATTTCTGGCCATTCTATTAAACAAACACCATCTTGATTTAAATAATCATCTAAACCAAATTCTTCATTAGAATTATCTAATCTATATACATCCATGTGAAATAAAGCCATTTCACCATCTAAATATTCTTTAACTAAACTAAAAGTTGGACTAGTAATAGTTTCATTAATACCTAAAGCTTTAGCAAAACCTTTAGCAAAAACAGTTTTACCACTACCTAATTCCCCATCTAAACAGATAACCATTCCAGGGAACTTTTCACTCTCGATATTTTCAGCGATTTCCATAGTATCTTGTTCACTTCTTGAAGTATATTTATAATTCATTTTCTATCACCTATATAGATTATAACAATAGTAATTTAAACATTTCAATATATATATTAAAAAATTTACATATTAGAAAGAATTAAGACATTCATTAATTTTATTATATATAAAATTTGATCCTTCAGTTGTATAATGAATACCTTCACTTGTTTCAATCATACTTGTATAATTAGGTGTATTAACAAAAGGTGTATAAGTATCACAATATTTAACATTACTATAACCTGAAGAAAAAGCTGCACGTAACTTATTATTTAAAGGAACAATATTGGCATTACGACAATACTTAGCTATACCATCATTACAAGGATTAATACTAACTACTAGTATATTAGCTCTTCCATTAACCTTGTTAATAACATCTCTATAAGCTGATACCCAATCTTGTGAAACATTATTAACACCATAATTTAAAACTAAATTATAACGATGATTAGGATCACTATTTATTTGACTAAGTGCTTTGTTAATATCACTTTTAAAAGCATCCATGGCTCCCCCACTAGTAGCATATATATGATCTGTATCTCTTAAATTAACTTGATAAGATAAACCTACTGTACGAGAATCTCCTACAAATAAAGAACCATATCCAACTCCACCATTAGTTGTTGAATTATTACTACTATTATTATTATCATTATTATTAGGACGCGTATTTTGTTCTAGATTATTATTACGTTCTTCATCTTCTTTTTCACGATCTTTCATCGCATCAATATTATCTTGACTTCTTTTTTCTTGTTCTTCTAATAATTTTTGTTTTTCTAATTCACGGTACTTGTCTATATTATCTAATGTCGCATTAGTAAAACATAGACCAATATCCGAACTAGATAAATCAATTACATCAGTAAAAATAAATGTAAAAATTGAAGGCAACAAAAAGACAATTAAACCAGCAATTGTTGATTTAACAATCGGTGCAATTTTTTCATTTAATTTTTCCCCAGATATAATAACTTTAAAAAGCTGAGAAAAAGCATTAACCATAACAATAATCGGTATAATAATACAAATAATGTTAATAGCATATTTTAAAATAAGAAAAAATTGTAATATATTAGAATTTGTACAAATATTTCCTAAATCCATAATAATCACATCTCTATTATAAGATAAATTAAGTAAGAAAGCAAAACCATTTGCCTAAGAACAAGGTCCCCCTCCAAAAGAACACAAAAAAAAAGAGATTGGCGACTACCTATCTTAGCGGGAGCTATTGTCGGCGTATAAGTGCTTAACTACTCTGT
>CANQOR010000026.1 GCA_947625535.1 uncultured Bacilli bacterium | reverse complement strand
GATCTTCCCGCGGATCTCCTCCTCCGGAATCCGTTCGCCCATGGCTTCATACCAGGGCGGTCTGGCCGGGCGGTTCCCTCCAGACGTTTCCGTGCCTTCACCGCCACTTTTGCTGATGATCCCTTTACCTTCTCCTGCCGTCCCCCTGTTTCCGCCGGAACCACTTCCGGTTGTCTTTCCGCTGCAGCCAGAACCACTTCCGGCTGTCTTTCCGCTGCAGCCGGAACCGCTTCCGGCTGTTCTCCTGCCTCTGCCGGAATCCCTTCCGGCTCTTCCTCTCTGCATACGCATCTAACCCCTCCTTCCTGCGTATGGCGGACACAAATACATCCGCACAATCACGGGTTACTTCTTGGAATCTACCGGGGATTCCCCGAACAGATACCAGATATGGACAGAACTCAGAAATTCTGTCGATACGTATACAGTTTATCATAAGGGCGAAAGAATGGCAAGAGGGTATGAACTTATTTCGCTTGACAGAGGGTATGAACTTATTTCATTTTCACCCGGAAATACACCAGCTTCTTACGTATCTTAGTAATGCATCTCTGTTTTGTGGTGATTCCCTTTGTCAGTTATCTTTGATTCTCCTCCAAAAAGATTCATGTCACAGCCATATTTGAAAAATGTCATTATCTTTCTTTAACCGACAAAATATATCTGCCCTTGACATTGGCTTGTTTACATCTGTACCGATTAACAACATCAAAAAAACAATTTGTCAAAAAATCTGGTTCTTCTCCAATATGTCCGCAATCCTCTTACTCGCCAGACCATCCCCATACGGATTGCTCGCCTCGCTCATCCGCGCATACTCAGCCGGATTCTCTAAAAGCTGTTTGAAAGCCTTATAAATCGTCTCTTCATCCGTTCCAACCAGCTTCAGCGTCCCCGCCGCAATCCCCTCCGGCCGCTCCGTCGTGTCACGCATCACCAGCACCGGCTTCCCCAGCGACGGCGCCTCCTCCTGGATCCCTCCGGAATCCGTCAGAATCATGTACGAATGTGCAAGGAAATTGTGGAAATCCAGCACATCCAGCGGCTCAATGATCCGGATCCGCTCATCCCCGCCAAGGATCTCACCAGCGGTCTCCCGAACCACCGGGTTCATATGGATCGGATAAATCGCCTTCACATCCAGATGCTCGTCGCACACCCTGCGGATCGCCCGGAACATATGCTTCATCGGCTCACCCAAATTCTCCCTCCGGTGCGCCGTGATCATAATCAGGCGGCTGCCCTCCGCCCAGTCCAGCTGCTCATGATGGTAGTCTGCACGGACCGTGGTTTTCAGGGCATCGATCGCAGTATTTCCCGTCACATAAATAGAAGAGGGATTCTTTCCCTCTCTGATCAGGTTCTGCCGGGCTAGTTCTGTCGGAGCAAAATTATATGCGGAAATGATACTGACCGCCTGGCGGTTGAATTCCTCCGGGTAAGGGGAATAAATGTTGTAGGTACGGAGTCCGGCTTCCACATGGCCGACAGGGATCTGGAGATAGAAACAGGCGAGAGCGGTTACGAAGGTGGTGGATGTATCGCCGTGGACGAGGACTACGTCTGGTTTTTCCTTCTCCAGAACTTCGCGAATCCGATTCAGGATATTCGTGGTCACATCGAAAAGTGTCTGGCGGTCCTTCATGATCGACAGGTCGTAATCCGGTACGACTTTGAATGTCTCCAGCACCTGGTCCAGCATCTGGCGGTGCTGACCGGTGACACAGATGATGGTTTGGAGTGTATTTCTGTCCTTTAGTTCATTGACTAAAGGACACATTTTGATGGCCTCTGGGCGGGTGCCGAAGACCAACATGATCTTTTTCATATGCCAGGTTCCTCTCTTACAATTTACCTTCTCCTGCCGTTCCTCTGTTTCTGCCGGAAACGCTTCCATCTGTCTTTTTACTTCCGCCAGGATCCGCACCGGCTGTTTTTCCGCGCAACTACAAGCTTCTTCTTGGATCTACCGTGGAATCCCCGAACAGATACCAGATGGGGACAGAACTCAGAAATAAACTAATCTGTTTTCAATAAAGAAGATATCTGTCATCTTAAAAATCCCCCACCGTCTCCGATGGGGATTTTCCTTAGCAATCCGTTATTTTCTGCTCTCCATGATCACGATCGTGTACACATTACGCATCTGCCGGTACAGCGGCTTATCTTTTTAGAGAAGAGCCCCTAAACGTCTTATAAAGCCACAGATATAACTACATTTCTCGTTTTATTTTGAAATACGGTGTATATCTGCCAATGATATATTTCATGCTTTTTTTCCAGTCTGGGAAGTTTTTCAACGGAGTTTTTTCTTTTGCCGTCATATCCATCCATGCAGTCATTTTTGTGGATGTTCTGTAGCGAAAAGATGGATTTTTCAGAAATTCCCGAAAACATTTTTCGAGTCCATCTTTCGGCGAAACAAATGTAAGCCTGATGTCAGACAAACGCATAATTTTGTTGTTATCAAATTCTCGGTCAAGCATTCTGTCGTACTTGATCTGGTATTGATTAAAAAGATCTTTTCGCAACTGTTGAGCAGAATCGATAAGCTTCACTTTCATTTGTCTTCCAGTAACGTCAAAGAACACTCTTTGATATAGCTCGATCACATTTCCCCAACGAATAGTTTCATTTGTCGTGATGTGCACTGTTTGACCGTATGCCTGCTGATTTCCCACAAGAGTTACAATGCCGCGGGCTACATCTTCGCCAAAAGTCAACGTTGTTATATGCCCCGCCATATCTTTTGGAAAAATTATCGTTTGCCCATGAAGCACCCGGTAAAGCCATAATTCCTTCTCATAAATACCAAGCTGGAGCCGTTCATTACTATATGTGATATAAGGACGCACAATCGTCCAGTTTTGTTTACCAGAATCCAAAAGCATATTCTCCTGTCGGGCCTTTTCAAGAGCATATTCATCTGTCTTTAAATATACTTTGTCTGTTGACACATCCAATAGGCGTGGGGATTCCTCTGTAAGCGGTGATTTTGAATCAGCATAAACTCGGCTGGAGCTAAGGAAGATGTAGTGATCCGTTGAATTCAAAAACAGCTTATATCGTTCTTGAAACTCTTTCGTTGTGTATGACATAAAATCTACGACTGCATCATAATGTTCCTTAAGAATTTCCCGCAGAAACGGCATTTCATGCGCATTTCCTTTTAAGTAATGGATTCCTTCACTGTAGGACTCGTGCGCTGAACGGCTAGTGACAGTGACTTCATTTCGATTTGCAGCAAGCACAGGAACCAGAGATGCGCCCATTGCACCAGTTCCGCCTAAGACAAGAATGTTCATATCGGTTTCCTTTCAATAAAGTAAATCTTGTTATATGAAAGAAAACCAATTCTCCTTTATCTATGTAGAGTTATTGTTCCACTGCCACCTGTCATGTAAAATGTGTCACCAACAATCATGTTACCCATATCGCTGACCATAAAGGTCGCAAGGGCAGCTATCTCCGATGGCATAGCAAAACGGCCGGCAGGACAGACTCCATTATAGATATTATTATCCCCTTCATATTTGCCGAGCATGGGCGTCGCTGTAGGACCAGGAGCAATAGCATTAACAATAATGCCATAAGGCAATAACTTGTCTGCCATACCTAGTGTTAGCCCACGTACTGCCCACTTTGACATTTGATATGGAGTCCACGCAGGGCGCAATGCTGACGAGGATGTTACATTTAAAATGTGTCCTTTAATTTGGTTTTCAATCATATGTTTCGCAACTGCCTGAGACATGAAAAACGTGCCTTTCGCATTAACGTCCATGATACTGTCATACTCAACTTCCGACATATCCATGAGATCCGAATGAGAAACAACCCCTGCTGAGTTGACAAGAATGTCAATCCTGTTTTCAGGAAACTTCGCGGCCGCCGTCTTCACCTTCTCAGGTATGGATTGAACGTCTAAAACATCAATGATAATCGAAGATGCTTCGTACCCCCCCCAATTTTTCAAGACATTTTTGTAACTTTTCTTCAGAAGTACCAGCGATAATGACTTTCGCACCACTTTTCAGAAAACTCTCCGCCATAGCAAAACCTATTCCGCCGCTGCCTCCTGTGATAAGAGCCACTTTACCTGAGAGAAACTCCTTTGTATTGACAGGGGTTGGAATAGGAATTTTCTTTTCTTCTTTAAAAATCATTATCATATTTCTGATAATTTTCTTTGCTGTCTTAAGCATAACTTATCCTTTCATCAGGTCTTTTTGAGATTCAAAAGATTCTTAATCACTCTCATAATCTTCTTGTGAAATACAGCCATTGCTATGAGCATAACTCCAAACATAGAGTATCTTACTACAACATAGTTGTAGCTTGCCATAAGAATGAACCCAAGCAGGAGAAACGCCGCTGTAATTCCACCGTATATTCTTAGGCTATATGGTTGCTCGTTGTTTAACTGCTTGCGGCAGATTTTACGCATGAAGTACATATGAAATGCCGCATAAATCATATAGCAAACGAGCGTTGTATAACCTGCGGCATAATAGCCGAATATTTTTATAAAAATACAGTTCAGAATAATATTCAAAACTGCTCCGGCACTTGTGGCTACTGCTATGAGCTTCGTCTTTTCGTAGTAAAATTCAAAAACCGCGAAAAACGAATACGAAAACATAAAATAAACACTCATCGCAACAGGTGGTATCACCCAAATGGCGTCGTAATATTCGGCCGGAGCAAAAATCTTTACCGCTTCAGGAGCAAGCGCAATAAGCAACAGATTAACAGCGGCAATGCCGATAAATGCTGGATATGCCACTTTTGATATTTCCTTGATTTTCTTGTCGTTTATTCTCTTATAAAGCCACGGTTCTATTGTTTGCAGCAGCGCCGAATTAAACAGCGTCATGATTTGCGATATAGAATACGCAAGGCCGTATATTCCCGCTGATGATTCGTTCACCATCTTACCGATCATTATTCTGTCGGCACTGTTTAAAACAGTTGTAGAAAGATAATGCGGTACAAGCGGAATATTAAATCTCAAGGCGTGTTTCCAATAAAATGCCGAGAAAAATTTTCTTCCGCGCACAGCCTGCAATGTAAAAAGAACGATGCACACAAGAGCTTCAATTACTGCAAGACCGAATATTCTCGCTGTTACTTTGTCTGTTGCAGATTTTACTAAGATAATTCCCAAAACAGGCTTTATTAATGATATAGCCAGTGTGACAATAATCAAACCGCGGTATTTGAAATCCACCCTTTGGCTCATTGACCAAAAGCCGAATATGTTTGCACTAAAAATCATTACAAACATACATGTCATTTGGAATGTTGTCAGCGAAAAAACGCTGTTCCAAAAGGTGTGAGTCGCAAAATATATTACTGTCCAAACAAGAATTAATGTCAGGGACAATCCCTGCATCGAGGAAGTGAACGCCTTTCGGTCGTCGCTGAATTTGACTACACCTCTTGAATACACGCCGGCATTCAAATTAAGTGATACAACAACGGTTAAAATGCCGAGCCATGAGTTGAAGATATTAAACTGACCGTACTCGGTTGTGTTAAGCAAGCGCGTAAAAATAGGGGTCGTTATGAATGAAATCCCGCGCTGCATAAAGGCACATATCAGAAACCAGAAAGATGCTTTTACCTGAATGGGAATCGTATTATACTTATTTTTTATCAGCATTGTTTCATCACTTACTCAGGATTTTCTTTACCGCCTGTACACCTTTGTCGCCAAGAAAACTTTTTGCAAGTTGCTTGGCAGAACTAACAGCAGATACCTCAAGATTATTCATTATCCTAAGTGCATCGCTCTCACACTGACTGTCAGTGAATACCTCGAATACCATCGGACGTTCCGTCAGTTCAGGCATGAGGAACCGTTCCACACAGGTAAAATACTCCTCTTTGTTCGACGCGCTCATGTACTCACAGTCCAAATCCGCCGCATAATGCTTAACTAAAACAGAAGACTGATTTCCATAGTGCCCGGCTGCCGCTATGAAAGGATCGGCATCTTCGCCAAAACGCGCAGCGACATGGCTGTAATTACGGAATTCCGTCCCGCGTCCGTTATTGATGAGCATAAGACGTAAGTTATTGCCAACATGACGATTCCCAAGGGCGTTCATATCGTAGAAGAAGCCGAGATCACCTACCACGCCAAAGCATAATCTTTGACGATCCGCCAATGACATTCCAAGCAAGGTCGATACACCGCCATCAATTCCAAATCCGCCAGTATTAGAATAACAGGTCACAGTAGACGGCGTTTCAAAGAAATTCCAAGAACGGAGAGTATTGAGTATCCCAAGATAAAGAAGCGAATGTTTCGGCAGTCTTCCGGATGTTTGCTGTGCAATCCATATGTTGGAGAACGGCAACTCCGGTATTTTCTGTTCAATTCGTTCCCGTTCCGATGTAAGTTGCTGATAAAAACTATTTTCGGTATTATTATCCTTTCTCGATGAGTAATAGTTAAAAAAGTCTTCTTCACGCATCTGAAAAACGCATCTGAGTTTATTATAGGCATCCCGCACTTCACCATCGGGATTTACACGCCAAACTTGATTGGAGCGACAAGGTATATATGCGCCGGATACGTTACCCAAATCAATTATCAACTCTGTATGAAGAATAGATGCGTCATATTGCGTTTGCGCGGAAATCAAATTGGCAAGAACGCGATACTTACCTCTATAATTACTTGTCTGATCGCATAATACCACCGCGTCATACTTTTCACAGAAGTCATCTACAGCGTGCGTGAGCTCATCGCTCCACTTTTGGTGTTCTCCTACAAATACCGCAATTTTCCCACACGGAATTTCTGGGAAAACATCGCTAAGTGTATACCTACAGATCGTTTTGACCTCTGGGAGAGATTTTGTGCTGAAATCTCCACTGTATGTCGTGGTTAGATTGATATGCACGGGTCCCCCACCATTCCGCCGCAATTCTAAAAGGGCACGATTGATTTGAACTGAATAGCGCAATTTATCTTCTTCCGTATGGAATGTCGGAATACCGACGCTAAGTTTAACAATATCATTCAGCGGCGCACGTCGATCAATAACCTGCGGTATATTTTGCCCGATTCTCCCCTCGTGTAATGCAGATGTAATTGCAAGAACAGGAAGTTTTCTATAAAAAGCCTCAGTTAGTCCGGGAATATAATTTCTCGAAGCAGTCGCACCCGTACAACTTAACGCTACGGGCTCACCGCTTTCTGCGGAAAGTCCGCAAGCAATGTAAGATGCTGAACGCTCGTCCACTGCCGAATATAGTTCAAAAAAAGGATCATGCTGAATACTTGCAACAAAACTTGCGTTTGTTGCGCCCGGACTCGCTATAACTTTACGGATATTGTGTGATTTCATCAAAGCGATAAGTGTTAAAGCATTTTGTTCTGACGTATAAAGTGTTTTCATTTAAGTCTGCCTCCGTTTAGCGATAATTGTCAACGCCTGTAATCTCATGTAAATAATTGACCGACCTTTTCAGCGCCTCTTGATACTCGACTGTTCTGTTATCTATCGGCAGCTTTTCTTCGTTGCAGCGCTCGATAAAATCTTCATATGATCTGTACACTCTGTCCCCCAAGTGGAACATATCGGCCAATGCCCTAACCCGAGAGCCTCTCTCTTCAGGTATAACTACACTTAAATCCTTTTGATATATGCAAGATAGAGCTGTGCCATGAAAAGATGAGGTGACGACATATGTCGCATTTTTAATTAAATATAAAAACTCCTTTGGTCCGGCGTCTATAACTGTGACAGTTTTTTCTTTAAACGGATTCTTAAGGCTCCTGTTCATTTTAAGATATACTATGGGAACATTATTCTGTCCTGATAATCTGTCGGCAATTTTAACAATCTCTTGTGAAGACTGTCCGTTAACTACAAAATATACAAAAATGTATTTTTGCGGGACTTTCATATCTGTGCTTCCGAGAATGTTATCCCATTGTTGTTTAGTCAAAAGAAGCGTAGGATCAAGAACCTGCGGTAGATTCTGTCCCAGCTTCTCTCCTACAAAGTCAGCTGCGTCCGGCTCTCTGAACGATAAATAATCAAATTTTCTTATATAATCATAAAATTGTTTTTCAGCAAATTGCGGATAATTCGCATCGCCGAGGCTGATTGCATACCCCGCTCTGCGAAAACGACCGTCAAAATCCAAGAAATACACTTTATCGAAACCACCTGTTATGTTTGGATTCCATATTTGATCGCTTCCGGCAATAATGAAATCATAATCAAAATTCGTTTTGCAAACTTCAGCAATGTCCATCGGAGGTGTTTTATTAAAGCCGGCAAGAAAATGTTGAAACTTTATTTTTCTTCGATCTATTTCGCGATAATTTTTTATTACACTAATATATTGAAGAGCAAGGATAAAAATGTTCTTTCTGAATTTTGGAAAGATTCTATATGCACCTTCAACTACAGGACATCTGTAATCAATGACTTGAACGTCATTACCGGATGCGACGAGATATGTATACAGCGCTCTACACTGCAAAACTGCGCCGTAGTTTTCTACATTTTGGAATGTTATAATACCTATTTTCAATGTTTATCCTCATTTCGTTTTTAGTTCTCATAACAAGTACATCAAACAGTTACGTATAGCAAGATTATCTCCCTGATTTTGTCTGCAATATATTAAAATAAGTTAAAATATGATTATTTCGCTTTTTTAGAATACGCCGCATCCAATTGATAAAATATTGAGACCACAGTCCCGAGAACCGCGTAATAGTAATTATTAGATTTGTTTTACTCGTTCTATATGGCGTCCAATGACGTAGTGCTTCTCTAAAATACTTGCATTTTTTGAAGGCTCTATATTCTTTTGATTTCTGACGATAGGACGCATTATTGTTGATGTGGGCAAAATATTGTTCAATAGAAGATCCGATCATCATCTGACATCTTGCATAAAAAGCATTACGTAAGACTTTATCATTAAACGCAATGTCTTTCTCAATTACTTTATATGCATCATCCGCCCAATGGCAGCATATTTCAGGTAGATTTTCATAATATTTATTTGTGGCAGAAACAGCAGCACCTTTTCTATAATGAAATCCCATTTCAAGACATCCGCCTATGGATTCAGCATTTGAAAAAAGTCTCAACATTAACAACGCATCTTCCCATATAGGATAAAAAGCACCATTCTTATTATCGAGTGCTATTTTTTTGACAAAAGAAGTCTTAAAAATTTTGTCTCCAACATATCCGAAATTATAAAGATAAGTGTTATTTTTCCCTGTCGGCCAATCTACAAGAGTTCTTGCAAGTATTTCGGCCCTATGTTCCCCTTTTTGATAGAAAAATGGTTCGTCAAGTAATCGTTCTATTTTAGTACTTGTGCTATACTCTATGTATCTACCACCTGAGATGAATATATCCGCATCTCTATTGCCTAAAGTAACAAACATTTTTTCGTAAAAATCTTTATCTAACCAATCGTCTGAATCTACAAACGTAAGATATTTTCCATTTGCTATGTTTATTCCATCATTACGTGCCTTAACAACCCCTTCGTTTTTCTTGTGTACTATTTTGAATGTTGCGTCATTATTTTGCTGCGCATATTCATCGCAAATAGTGCCGCTGTTGTCAGATGAACCGTCGTCAATACAAATTATCTCTATATCTTTGAAAGTCTGATTGACGATACTATCAAGGCACTGACAGATATACGGCTCTACATTATACACTGGAATTATGACAGAAAGTATAGGAGGTGTACTATCAAATCCCATTTTATTAGATATACAATTATCGCTCATCTTTTTCATCCTCTGTTATGCTGTTAAACCATGACACATAATCAAATTGATCTATAAAACGTTTGCCCGTGATGAGGTTCTGCGTCATCCATATATTGGGTACTCCGTTCTTTTTGTATATCCTGTAAAGTTTACAAAATCTCTTAAAGCCTTTTAAATATACTGCGCTTTTAATTTTCGGATATTCTTCGGCAGTAAATACGACTTTATGCTTAAAAGGGAGCTTGTCAAACCGTTCGAGAAGCGATACCCCCCCGCATAGTTCGTAAACATAAAGGCTATGTTATCAGAGTTTATGCGTACTTTTCTCTGATTCCATTTTTCGATAGCCTCATCGAAAGCGACATAATGCATAAAATGTATCTTAATGCCAAGATACCCTATCCCAACTGGATAAGTTTCATCTCCGGTCGTATCTTCAACTATCTCTGCATTCAAAAAATCTTCCCAGTTTTCAAGAGCCTTAATATAATCTTCGCCAGTCATAAAAAGATTTATGAACGGCGAGTTGAATTTCAATCCGAGCCAGTGATAGATAAGTCCGCCGGCACAGTTTGAGCAGACCAGGGAAATATCTTTGTTCTTTAATCTTGCACGATTTGAGGAATCTATTTCCCTCTGCTTTTTTGTAACATAAGACTTTATAATGCGTTTTATCATCAGCGCATTCCTTTCAGATGGTCAGTTTATATATCTTTCTTATGTACAGATTTGAATATCATCCATGCAGTCTTCACATCGATTTTTGCTATGCACGCGGCAATTTTTCCGAGTTTTGAAGTTCTGCCTGACCGTATATAATATTTGCCATACTTTTTATACAGTCCATGCATCCACTCGAATGTTTCCGTATCCTGATAACCGGCTTTTCCCATAAGCATAAGGCACTGGTTGCAGGAATATATTACCCCTGTGTATGCTTCGTCCACTAAATCGGGGTATTCTTCCTCAATAAACTGCACCCTTTCGAGGTTTCCTCTTATTGAGTCCAACCTCGTCTTTGAAAAACCTTTTGAAAGACCGCTCAGGTTTTTTCTATAAATATATCCAACTGAATTTATTATGCAAAGCTTGTTCGCAATATGTACCAGCTTATAGGTTGTATAAACATCCTCATGGTTCTTTCCTACAGGGTATTTGATCTCCCTGAACATACTTGTTCTGTAAAGCTTTGCCCATGCTGTTGTGCCTATTTTTTCGCCTTGCAGGAAAACGCGCATTTTATCATTGCCGGTATATGATTCGCTATTAAATGCAGACTGCACAAATTTAATCGTTTCTGGCACATCAAGTTCTTCACATCTTATCACTTGACAAGCCACCATATCGGCATTTTCTCTTTGTGCAGCTTTCAGCATATTTTCAATCATATCAGGAGCGATAAAATCGTCGCCGTCAATAAAGGTTATATATTCGCCTTTGGCTATATCAATACCGACATTTCGATCTGCCGACAACCCTTCATTTTCATGACACAGAACTGTTATACGTGAATCCTTTACGGCATATTCTTCACATATTTTTTTTGAATTGTCGGGGGAATCTCCGTCTACAAAAATAATCTGAAGGTCTGAATATGTCTGATGAATAATCGTGTCAATACATTGTCTCAGATATTTTTCGGTATTGTAGATAGGCACAACTACGCTTACCAATTATACACACCTTGCTTTCTTATTTATGGTTAAGTACAAAATACATCATATGATCAAAAATCATATGCAAATCCTCTGAAATCTGCATGTCGTCAATGTTTGCGTCCATATGATAATCCGCAAGCGCCTTGAGTTTTCCGCCGTTATATCCGGTTATACCTACCACCGGAGTACCGATTTCTTTTGCATACTCAACCGCATTGATTACATTTTTGCTGTTGCCAGAACCAGAAATGCCTATTACCAAATCGGTGGGCTTGAGCCTGTTTTTAATCTGGTATCTGAAAACTTCGTCATATGACATATCATTGGCAATCGCCATCATTGTGGGAATATTGTCGCCTAAGCATACAAAGTTAAATTTTTTCGTCTTGTCTTCGGAAATGCCTTTATTGAAGTCACAAACAAAGTGCGACGCCGTCGCCGCGCTGCCGCCGTTCCCGAATATGTATATAGTAGCTTCGCGCTTATATGCACTCCAGATTGCGCCGACTGCAGCGTTTATCTCCTCTATATCAAGCTTTTCAATCACTTCCATTTCTTTATCAAAATAGGATTTAATCAAATTCTTCTGTTCCTCTGTGTCCATTGCTTCGTAAGGCATTATATATCACTCCCATATTTTAAAATCATTTCAACGGCATCATTCAACTGGTTCACTGTATAATCCGGTGTGCAGCCAAATTTATTTTTCTTGTTTTCATCTCCCGAACTTAGCAGAACTGTTTTCATTCCCGCATTTACGCCCGTCTGGACATCCTGATAGGTATCCCCGACAAACCACGATCTGCCCAGATCAATATTCAGATCTTCTGCCGCCCTTCTGAGCATTCCTGTTTTGGGTTTCCGGCAGTCGCAGTCAATTTTCAGTTCTTTTATCTCTCCATCAAACCCACTGTCTGGGTGATGCGGACAGAAGTAGAGCCCGTCCACATATGCGCCTTCATTTCCCAAAAGCGTATACATTTTATTGTGAATACGTTCAAGCTCCTTAAAGCTGCATTCACCCCTTGCAATTACAGGCTGGTTGGTTATGATTACCGCAAGATATTCCGAGCTGTTTATTTTCCGTATAGCTTCTGCCGCAGTCGGCGCAAGCTCCATTTGCTCAACATTTCGGAGAAAACCGACATATTGGTTCACCGTGCCGTCGCGGTCAAGAAAAATGCATTTTTGCTTATTTGACAGGTTTTTCTTTTTGCAGATTCCGCTGAAATAGTCCTCCGTTACCGTTTCAAGCCTCTCAGGGGTTCCTAAATCCTTGACATATTCACTGCTACCGTAACCATAGATCCTGTAGTCTTTGCTCCCAAGCAGTTTCGTAATTACATCCTTTTCCAGATCCACCTTTTCCCTGCCGCCGGATTGAATACCGCAGACATACTCTGCAATTTTCCGGTTAAGGACATATATCCCGGCATTGACAAGGTTTTTGTAATATTTATTTCTTCCCGTATTCTTATAGCTCCAACCGGTAACCCTGCTGTCACTGTCGGTAATAACTATATCGCTGTCATAGGGATGGGAATTCGGGTGTACAAACAGCGTTGCATCGGCATTTTTCGCCGTGTGAAACTCAATAAATCTTCGGTAATCTATGCTGGTAAACAAATCTCCGAATAAGAGGATAAAGTTCTCCTGCAGTCTGTCTTTTATCCTGCCGAGCGCCCCCGCCGTTCCGAGCGGCGTTTCTTCAGAATAATAGCTGATATTAACGCCGAACGGCCTGCCGGTTGACGGGGAAATACCATGCCCATTCTGAAAATAATCCTCTATAATATCGCCAAGATAGCCTGTTACAAGGATAACGTCCGTTATCCCGTATTCTTTAAGGTTGTCGATCTGATGCTCCAGGAGCGGCCTGCCGTCAATCTGTACCATCGGCTTAGGGATATCCCTTGTTACGGAAGAAAGCCTTGTCCCCTTTCCCCCTGCCATTATCACGGCCTGCATGGCTATATATCCAAAGCGTCGAGTGTTGCCCTGACCGATCCGTTTGAATCGTGCCCGGGTTTCCAGCCGGACGCCTTTATTTTGCTTAGGTCATATTGGAATCTCGGTACATCGCCCTTCCAGCCGATATTGCCTCCGGTATACCTGTATCTTACGTTTTTGAGCCCCAGCCGCTCGCAAACCATATCCGCAATCTCTTTTACAGTCGTGGCGTTTTCCACCCCTATATTAAATATCTCGACGCCTTTTCTGTCTTTCATGCTGTAACTGTAAATCGCATCCACAAGATCCAGGACATAAAGATAGGGCTTGCACTGCGTACCGTCGCCGAGTATGGTAAGCACCTCGGGATCAGCCTGCAGCTTTCTGATAAAATCAAAAATCACACCATGCGTGAGATTAGGGCCTATTACGTTCGGGAACCTGAAAATCAGCACTTCAAAGTCATTCATGTGTGTGTAGGAAGATATAAAGGCCTCCGAGGCAAGCTTTGCCCCGCCGTAATAGGAAATAGGGGCCAGCCCGCCCATATTCTCAGTTATATTGGCATCCGTCTTTTCTCCGTAAACCGCAGAGGTAGACGCAAAGAACAGCTTTTTGCAGCCGGTCCTCCTCATCGCTTCAAGCACACTGCAGGTCGTGTTGAACGTATTGCGGTAGTCGATCATCGGGTCTTTTGCGCTCTGCTGGATATCGGAGTTTGCCGCAAGGTGGTATACCCTGTCAATCCTGTGCTTTTCCATTAAAGCTTCAAGCGTATCAATGTTCTGGACGTCCAGCTCTGCAAGCTCGAAGTCCGGGCTGCCAGCATATGCCGCCACATTTTCCCTTCTGCCGAGTGTAAAATTATCCGCGGCAATAACTTTATTTCCTTCTTTTAAAAGCTTTCCGACAAGATGCGAGCCTATGAATCCAGCCCCACCTGTTACCAGTATATTTTCCATAACTTTATCCCTTTCTTATATGAAATCAGGCTTATCCCCTACATATATGACTGCGCTTCCCTGCCTGTCAAATGACATCGGCATCTGCGGTAGCCCGGTTGCCCTTTTTACATCCTCCTGCTTTTCCTTTGGAACATAGAACAGCAGAAACCCTCCGCCTCCCGCGCCAAGGAGCTTGCCGCCAACCGCACCGTTCGCAAGCGCACATTCATATATTTCATCAATTACAGGATTCGATATTCCGCTTGCGAGAGTTTTTTTCAAACGCCAGTTTTCATGAAGTATTTCACCCATCGCACGGATATTGTTGTTCTGAAGTTCACTGCGAAGAGTTTTCGCAAGCCCGCAGATTTTTAGCTGATTTTTCTCTTTATCGCCTGCGGTAATGTTGCTGCTCTGCTCTTTAAGAATTGCTGACGCGCTATGGAGTTGTCCTGTATAGAGCATCATTAGGTTTTCTTCAAGCTCACGCCGCGCACCCTCCTTCATTATGACCGGCTCAACGACAACGCTTCCGTCTTTTCTGAACTCATAATAATTGAGCCCGCCATATGCTGCGGCATACTGGTCCTGCTTTCCTATTGGATTTCCCAGCTTCTCTATCTCGATTTCACAGGCCTCGGAGGCAAGGCGTTCTTTAGAAACAAACTTACCCTTATAACTATATAACGCATGCAAAAGACCGACCGTAAAGGAGCTTGACGAGCCCAAACCTGTACCTGCCGGGACATCCGCTGTACTGACTATTTCCACGCCGTGGATATTCAACTGCTGGAGAACCTGTCTGAAATAGATATGTTTAATTTTACTTATATCTTCAACTTCTTCCGTTATCGAATACTTCAGTACCGTATCCTTCCCTCCAAAACTGGGATGAACCGATATATACATGTACTTATTTATTGCCGTGCTTAATACGCAACCGCCGTGCTTTTCATAAAACGAAGATATGTCGCTTCCGCCGCCAGCAAAGCTCACACGAAAAGGAGTGCGGGTAAGTATCATATTTCACCTCCTGTTATCATTGCATCGATCTCCATGTTTTTTACTTATCGGCGACCTATATTAATCCAGATTTAATATGATTTCCGATGTGAATTCAACGTCATAATATCAAATCAGCCGACCATAATTAGGCCTAATTTTTTCCCCAGAAATGATATACATACTGTGCCGATGCGGCAGAAACAAGAAAATACAAAGAATAGCAAATGGATACGCTGGAAACATACAGCTTACGTACATCCTTTGATTTAATCTTCTGCGCTACCGCATCAATCTCAAGAATGACAAATGGTAGAAAATATATGCCCACTCTCTCAAAATAGTTGAAATACAATCCCATAAAATTGCAAATAACATAAATTGCAGAAAAAACGGCGTACGCCTTTTCATTCACAGTAAATCTGCATTTTTTAAGCAATATATATATTGCCAGCATCAATACAATGCTATAAACTATAACAGACAGTCCCATTCTCTGTTTTATTTTTGCGTTTGCCCAATAGTTTATGTTTCCCAAATAATATGCATATTTGCCGAGATGCGTGAAAACGAAATTTATAACGAATTTATAATTTATAGCAGCAATTATCCCCACGAATACTGTAATGTTAAATAGAATTCTTTTCTTTCTAATAAGATAAAAGATGTACGCAATAAGAAATACCATTGAAGGCATGTGGAATGATGCTGACAAAATCATCAGTAAAATCGCTTTTTGTTTTTTATTCTTACACAAATAATTCCAGCTGAGCGCGGTTAGCGCTACCGCAATCATTTGCCGACTGATATTAAACGCAAAGAGGTACAATTCACTTCCCAGAAAAACGGTTGTTAGAATAATCTTTGACTTTACGTTTTCCCTTAAAAAGCTCATCATAGCAAAACAATAAATAGCCGCCAAAACAAACTGAAAAAAAATATAGTCGTTCACAACCATTGAACATATTTTTGCCAAGCAAACATAACCTATTTCCAAGCTGTTATATCTTAAGAAATGCAAGTTGCTGAATATTGTACTCCAGCGTGCTGAAGAAATATCATTGAAATGGTTAGAATATGATAATGTATCAGTTCCAACATTAACACTCCGCAATCCCATGATGACTGTTGCCAGCAAAAACCATGTAATAAGATACACACTGTCACGGTTCTGATACATAAGCGTATCTCTATTTGCGGCATATGCAAGCGCATAGAGTACAAAAGCAACTATGACCAAAGTAATATACAACTGTTTTTCCTCCCTGGATTTTCATGGTTTTATCCTGCATTATTTTAGGTTATTATAGCTTTTCACATTGATTGGCAGCAATAATCAGTAGTTTATATATCTTCTCAAAACATTGATTCAGCTCATAGTTTTCACCAACATATTTTCGTCCTCTAATCCCTATTTTCTTTCTCAAAATTGGATCTTTATACAACTTTATGAGCATATCCGCTAAAGCCGCTTCATCTCCTCTCGGAACAACCACACTCGTCTGCCCCGGAGACGTTGCCTCCTTTAGGCCTGGGGCATCTGAAATTATCACTGGCGTACCACACGCTTGTGCTTCAACCGCCGAGACACCGAATGACTCATGCATGGACGCAACAATTCCTACGTCCATATTCGCCCACTCTTCCGCGGCTTGCTCCTGCGGAATAAAACCCAGCCATGTTGTTATATCATCTATTCCAAGCAACATGGATAATTTCTTGTATTCTTCCTCATGACTTCCCTTTCCTGCAATTCTCAGTTTTATTGGAATCTGTGGATACTCGTTTTTTATAATTGCAACAGCTTTCAATAAATACTCTATTCCATATTTCGGAGTAAGTGCTTTCACCGTGCCGACAACAAATTCTCCATCAGATGAATCCCTATTTCGTTTGTCCGGCGAAAACAGTTCCGTGTCAACACCAAACGGTGTGATTTCTATCTTCTTGCCTGTATATTTTTTTGTTTCCTCAGCCATGGCGTTTGAAGTCGAAAAGATGTATTTTGCATGGTTCAAGCTGAATTTCAACATAGCTTTATGAAACACGCTTCTTTTTGGAAAATCGTATATATCAGATCCCCAGACGGACAGCACATAATTTTTCAGACCAGACAGTGCTGCTACTGTCCCGTAACTAGTTGCGTAATGGACATTAATAACGTCAGGTTTTATCTGCTCGACTATTCGTTTAACTTCACCTGCATATCTCAAATATTTCAATTTGCTGAAATCGCTGCCATTAACATCTACATTTGTGATTAAACTATGTATCGTAACACCATCTATTGCCGCGTCAGTAAATGAAACAACGTGAATATCATGACCACGGCTATGAAACCATTTACACCATTTTGCTGTATGATAATTGTCAGCGGGGGCGATAAAGCATATCTTCATATGCCTCTAGCCCTCCGTACAATAGAGAGTCTTAACAGCAGAAAGACAATTATTATAGGAGTATCAGAAGTATCATCTGTTACCCCCCCGAATTCAGTAGAAATTATTTTTCCGTAATCACCAGTCGTTATATTTTTTATCATAGCTATCTCTCTTTCGCTTGTGTTTTCATTGTAATATTTTTCGTTTTTTGCATATGGTAATCCACTTTCAAGCTTTCTGAGAATGAAACTCAAATCAACGGATATATCGTCGTTACTTATCATCGCTACATTTTTAAATCCACTGAAAACCTCATGGCATACCGGAATATCTGAAGTTATCACCGGCATACCTATGCTTGCCATTTCGCACATCATAACTCCTTGCGCGTCTGTTCGAGTGGGCATCAATGCGCATCGTGTCGTTTGAAGGACTTCGACGATTTGGCTGTGGTTCAAATATGTGTTCTGCCAAATAATATTTTCTGCTTTTGAATAATGCTCAAAAAAGCTCCCCTTACCTACAAGCAAAAACGAAAACTGAGGATTTACTTTTGCAAGGTTATTGACAATATCAACACAATATTTTGAGCCGTCCAGATTTCCCCGAATCGTTACAAAATCGTATTTTTTATCTGACGTAGAATCATAAGTTGTATCTTCAAATTCTTTGCCTATACAGTTATATGTAATCGTATATTTGTCTTCAATAATGCGGAAGTCCATTTTTGTGGATTTTAAGAACTCATCTAGCATCCATTTGCTCACAAAAACAAAATGAGACTTATACGATATTTGGGGAAAATAATGTCTCCACACAAACAGCTTAAAAGTATCATATATGTTTTGAATACAATATTTAACAATTCCTTTACGCATGTACGCATAAGGCTTAGAATAGGTTTTGTTAATATAAAGAATCTCATGCCCGTGGAAGAAAAAAATAATTCTAGGGAACCTTTTTTCATATTTTTGCAGAAACCGAAAATGATTTCTAAGATTTGCTGCATGGCATATTAATATGTCATAATTATCAGCATTAGCCGAGTATACTTCCAACGGCATAACAGATATTCCATCTATTTGATATTCATGCTTTGCCCTGAAATTCAATACGGTAACAGATATTCCGCTTTTCACATACTGCTTATTTCGTGTATGAACATACATAAGAGTGGTATTTCCGTTCATATCAGGATAATCCGTCACTGCTACTAAAAGGTTAATCGTCATTATCATTTTTCCTTGTTATGTAAATTCTCAAAAATTAATAGTTTACATACCTAGTCTTTTAAGAATATATCCCGTGTATATACCTTTGCTTTCACATCATTCAAACAATCTTCAAATCTATTAGCAAGAATAATATTGCAGTTTTTCTTGAACTTTTTTATGTCATTAACAACAGAATTCCCATAAAACTCTGTCTCATTCTCAAGCATCGGCTCGTAGATGAGCACCTTTACGCCTTTCTCATTAAGACGTTTGATAATCCCCTGAATACTGCTCTGTCTGAAATTGTCACTTCCCGATTTCATGGTCAGCCTATACACACCAACAGTTTCAGGTTTTTGGGCTATAATCTGCTCAGCAATAAAATCTTTACGCGTCTTGTTTGCCTCGACAATTGCAGTGATAATATTTTGCGGAATATGACTGTAATTTGCTAAAAGCTGCTTGGTATCTTTCGGGAGGCAATATCCTCCATAGCCGAACGACGGATTATTGTAATGGCTCCCGATTCTCGGATCGAGACAAACGCCGTCTATTATAGATTTGGTATCAAGTCCACGAACAGAAGCATACGTATCAAGTTCGTTAAAAAAACTGACGCGCAATGCAAGATATGAATTTGCAAACAGTTTGACTGCCTCCGCTTCAGTTGGACTCATATACAAGGTATCAATATTATCTTTCAATGCGCCTTGTTGAAGTAACTTTGCAAAACTTTCGGCGTCTTTATGCAGTTTCTCGCTGTTCGCAGAAACTCCGACAATGATGCGGCTTGGATAAAGATTGTCATAAAGAGCATGTCCTTCTCTAAGGAACTCCGGGCTGAAAAGAATATTTACATCACCGTATTCGCTACGAATCTTTTCCGTAAATCCCACCGGTACAGTTGATTTAATAACCATCGTTGCATTAGCATTTAAATCTATAACCTGACGGATCACGCTCTCAACAGATGATGTATCAAAATAGTTCCTTGTTTCATCGTAATTTGTCGGTGTGGCTATAATGACAAAATCTGCGTTTCTATATGCGCTGTTTCCATCAGTCGTAGCTATAAGATCAAGTTGTCTATTTGCTAGATATTCTTCGATTTCTTTATCCGCTATCGGGGATTTTTTGTTATTGATCAAATCTGCCTTTTCAGAGACAACATCTACCGCCGTGACTTTATTGCGCTGTGCCAATAGCACCCCAATTGACAAGCCAACATACCCGAGTCCTGCTACTGCAATATTCATATATCATATCCCCTTAAAAATTTCGTTGCTTTATGCGATCCGAATAACTCTTTTTTATTTCAACCCTAATATCTTAATTACACACCAATATCCAATATGAAAAACAGACCTCGGAATACTCAAATGTTCTATTTCACGGTACAAAATCCAATGATATTTAATCACTCTAAATTTATTACTGGATATTGAATTTCGACGTATACGGTATTTCATCAGTACATCCGGCATGCCCCATATGTACTTTTCTTGCTTTAACATTTGAAGCCACAATGCATCATCGTTACGTTTGCGAATATTAGGAACCTCAAATTTGCCCATTTTTTCTACGTCGTATATAACTGTAGAATTTCCAACAGGACAGTCCAGCAACAGACGATTATAATCCGTCTTCTTAACGGTTTTAATTACTTTTCCAAGCGGTTTGTCATGTTCATCAATTTGCTCATATGCGGTGCAGGAAAACGCATGCCCATTATCGATCATCCATTTGATTTGCCTATCCAGTTTATCCGACACCCAAATATCATCGCTATCAAGAAAAGCCATATATGAACCACTCGCCAATTGCATCGCAGTTGTTCTTGCAACGGCAGCACCAGAATTAGCCTCAAGGAGATGATATTTGATACGAGGGTCGTCTTCTATATATTTTTCAACAAGCTCTTTTGTATTATCCTGCGAGCAATCATCAACGATAATCATTTCCCAATTTTGATATGTCTGTGCCTGTACGGACTCAATCGTTCGCGAAATAAATTCGGCACAGTTATATGTAGGAGTAATTACCGAAACCAGTTTTTCCTTCATATTTTATTTATCTCACCGCCGGTTCTTTGCTGCCATTCAATACAGGCTCTGCATAATCTCCCTCATACTTCTTCCCCAGTACCGCAAAAACCGTCATAACCAGTATCCTTATATCACCCCAAAAACTGAACTTTTCAATTCCTTTGAGGTTATAATACATTTTGCCTGGCAATATCTTTTCTACATAGACCTTATCCGTATCCTCTGCCCCGTCGAGTAATCTGGCCTCATCCTTGTAATAAATACTTGCAAGGCTTGTCACTCCCGCCGGAAGCAGCAACGTCGCCATCATTTCGTCGGTATATGCGTCCACAAAATGTGGAGATTCTGGACGAGTTCCAACCAATGTAAGTGAGCCTTTGATCACATCAAGAAGCTGCGCCGTCTCATCAAGCCGACATGCGCGGATAACCTTTCCCACACGGGTGATGCGGCTGTCATTATTTACAGTCACCTGCGAACCTTTATCTGCATTCTGGACCATTGTTCGGAATTTATGAATTCGAAATCGTTGACCGTACTGCGTTACCCTCTCCTGACGATAGAAGACTGGGCCAGGAGAATCCATCTTGATAATGATTGCTAAAACAAAAAATATGGGTAAGAACACGATTAGGGCAGTTATGGATGCGACCAGATCAAACACTCTTTTTAGGAATAAAGAGCCTTTCTTGTTTTGTAGGATTTCATAGTATCTCTTGACAGCCTCAGTCTGCATCTCTGGCGGAAGCTGTTCCCATTTTAAGATTTTCACCTATATGTATTCCTTTATAACGTTAATATACTGCTCAATCACGTATTCCACATCATCATCTTTTAGACAAGTATGGAGCGGTAAAGTAACTTCGTTTGCAAAAAAATATAAAGCGTTGGGATAATTCTTAATATCGAAGCCTAAGTTCTTATAAGCTGTATGCATGGGCAACGGTTTATAATGTACATTACAGGCCACGCCCCGTTCTGCCATTTTTACGATGATCTCATTTCTCTGCTCAGTCGTGATCCCAGGAACTCTCGTTATGTACAAATGTCCAGAAGATTCAGCTTCATCTGTATAATGATCCAGTGTAATTATTCCTAACGGTCTTAACGACGCATCGTACCTGCCGATGATCTTTTTCCTGCGCTCAAGCATTCCGGGATAACGTTCAAACTGCTTAAGTCCAATAGCTGCCATGATATCTGTCATATTGCATTTGTAATATGTACCAACTATATCGTACTCCCATGCTCCAAGCTTCGTTTTCGCAAGGGCATCCTTTGATTGTCCATGAAGGCTCAAAAGCTGCAATTGATAATAGATTTCTTCATCGTCAATTCCATCAATCGTTCTCCAGGTCAGCGCGCCTCCCTCTGCAGTAGTAAGGTTCTTGACCGCATGGAAACTGAAACTGGAAAAATCAGCTATATTGCCCACCATCCTGCCGTGCCATTTAGCCCCAAAAGCATGGGCTGCATCAGCACAAACAGCTATTCTGCCTATCGCTTTCTGAATGTCATTCGCTGGCCTAAACAGTACTTTCTTTCGCTCTACTATCTCAAATATCCTATCGTAATTGCAAGGTACCCCGCCCAGGTCAACGGGAATGATTGCTTTTGTCTTTTCGGTAATTGCCCTTTCAACAGCGTCATAATCCATCTCTAAGCTGCCTGGCTGGGTGTCAATCAATATAAGCCTCGCTCCAACATGGCAAATAACCGAGGCTGTCGCGGTATAGGTATAAGCTGTGGTTATAACCTCATCATTTTCTCCTATACCCAAAATTCTCAGCGCCATTTCAGCGCAGGAAGTCTGGGAACTAAGACAAACACATTTTTTCGTGCCGATCCATTCAGCAATTATTTCTTCAAACTTCCTTGTTCGTTCCCCTGTCGTGATCCAGCCTGAACGCAATGCTTCAGCTACCTCATTAATCTCGAGATCGCTTATATCCGGAGGACTGAATGGAACATATCGTGAATCCATCATTTCAACGCTCACTTTCTTAAAAAATATAAGCAATATTCATCCTTGAAAACATCCTACTAGAACCCGTATCAGACACCGCCTGTCACATCCGCGGGTGGTATGTCGGCACCAGTTCCTTTACCATATCCCGAATCTTCCCATTTTCATCATGGTTTGCAACTTCGTAAAGTGTATCCAACTGCTCTGCCAATCGCTCCTTATCAAATTCAATCGGTTTCCCGATGTGGATCAGTTGATTCGGCGTATCCTGCAAACCTTCTTCTCCCATCAGAAGTTCCTCATAAAGTTTCTCGCCTGGCCGCAGTCCAGTGAACTCGATAGGGATGTCCGTATACGGCTCATACCCAGATAAGCGGATCAGATTCTCCGCCAATTCTAATATTTTCACTGGCCTCCCCATATCCAAGACGAAGATTTCTCCGCCTTTCGCATACGCTCCCGCCTGCAAGACGAGCGAAACCGCTTCTGGTATCGTCATGAAGTACCGGATGATATCAGGATGCGTCACCGTCACTGGCCCGCCTGCCTCGATCTGCTTCTTGAACAGCGGGATCACCGAACCGTTGCTCCCAAGGACGTTCCCGAACCGCACTGCCACAAAATCCGTCTTCGACCTGGCATCCATCATCTGGATCACCATTTCACAAAGCCTTTTGCTCGCCCCCATGATATTCGTTGGATTTACCGCCTTGTCGGTCGATATCAACACAAAACGCTTTGCCCCGTACTTATCTGCTGCCTTTGCCGTCTTGTATGTCCCAAAGACATTGTTCTTAATCGCCTCGCATGGGCTGTCCTCCATCAACGGCACATGTTTGTGCGCCGCTGCATGATATACGATGTCGGGACGGTAGGCAGAGAACACGCTCTCCATCCGGTGTGTGTTCCGTACTGACCCAATCAGCACCACCAAATCTAACTTAGGATAACTCCTCTTCAATTCTTGCTGGATATCATAAGCATTGTTCTCATATACATCGAAAATGATAAGACGTTTCGGCTTATGCCCCGCGATCTGCCTGCACAGCTCACTACCGATGGAGCCTCCGCCCCCGGTCACCAGGATCGTTTTCCCGCTGACGTAGCCAATGATCTCATCCAGGTTCACGCGAATCGGCTCCCGGCCGAGCAGGTCCTCGATCTGCACCTCACGGAGCTTGGATACGCTCACCTCATCATTCAACAG
>CANQOR010000025.1 GCA_947625535.1 uncultured Bacilli bacterium | reverse complement strand
CAATATAAAAAATATAAAAAAACTAGATTTTATCTAGGTTAATTCAATTTTATTATTCAAAACTGTCAAAGTTGGGTCATCACTAAATACTAACTCATTATTAGAAATGACATTCGTATTTAATAAGTTATTAGCAACCGGTTTATTGGTACGATATTTAAATACTAGTGTATTATTTTGAATTAAAACTGTTATTTTTTTCATGAATTCACCACCATATTTTACTATCTTCTTTATTATAATATCATAAAATGTAAAATTTTCAAAAAAAATCACACATATAGTATAAATTCATGTTATAATATAAACATAATAAGGAAAGAATATGTATAGGAGATGTTTTTATGAAAAAAGCAAAAAATTATTTACTTTTATCAATCATAGCAATTTGTTCCTTTGCTATGGCTGGTATGCTAAGAGTTAATGCCAGTAATAATGGCTTTAAACTATATGCAAATTCTCCAGTGTGTGATCCAAGTACAGGATTAAAACCTGGCGATATGACTACTTGCTACATAGTAGGTTCAGTATCATCTGCAGAAGGAACAAGTCATGGCTTTGGTGTTAGAGCCTACACAACTGATGGATTATTATTTAAGGATGCAACAGTTACTAATATTGATGGACAAACAAGTCAATTAATTCTTGATCCAAATGCTCAAAGTGCAGGCCAAGGAAAAATCAATATCAATGGTGACGTTACTGTAACTTGTCAATATGATAAGAATATTAATATTACTAATGCCAAAAATCAAAACATGAAAGACAAATGGATGATTGAAGATGATGATGAATTTAAATGTATATATTTCTATTCAACATCCGAAACTGATGCTTTCAAAACAAGTGTAGCTGGTCCAAATGATGTAGTTAAAAAAGTTTTAGGAACTGAAGGATCTAATCTAATAATGGTAATTGGTACTATTACAGCTCAAATAGATCCAACTATCACTAATAAATCAGATTGTGGTGAATTATGTGTATCTGTTGTTGAAGCTGCTTCTAAAGGTGACTATACAAATATATTTGATGCAAATGGTGATTATGCTTGTACAGAAGTTCACTACGAAGCTGGTGGTGTAGCTGGTTCACCAAATACTGGTGCTTTCGCTTCATATGCTGTATTAGCTGCTGGTGTATTAGTTGCTATTAGTGCAATTGCAATTGCTAAAAAACATAATAAAATTTACAGAGTATAATAAAAAAGACCTATGGTCTTTTTTTAATTAAACTTAACTCACTAACATAAGGGATACTAGGTATCTCTTTTCTTTTGTTAACTTCTTTTAGTATATCAACAATTTCCTGTAAAAAAGGAATACTCATTACTAACTTATCATCACTAACTTTATCTAAGTTAAATAAATCATCACCTACAAACATATATAAAATACTAAGCAATATAGATAAATTATCAGTATTAATTCCTATACAAATACCATTAATATTTAAATTATTATTTTTCAAAAAAGAACTAAGCAATCTTGATATAGTATAAGAATTCATCAAAGCTATTTTAATACTATCAAAATCTATCAAGAAAGGTTTATTTTTATGATTAACTAAAACATTATCAAAATGTAAATCACCAAAAACTATTCCTAATTGATGAGCTTTTCTTATTAAAATATCTAATTCTTTTAAAATTAAACATAAACGTTTAATATCATTTGAATTATTTACTTTGTAACTAGAAAGGTTATGACATCTTGTCATATTTTTTGTAACATAACCAGTATAAACATTATCTTTATTTATAATAAATTTCTGCGGTAAGACAAAATGTGGACCTAATTCACTTTTTAAATCCTTTACTAAACCAACTTTTTTAATTTTATCAACTGTCCAAGGGTGTAAAGCATCATCATATATTTTATAAACGTATTTTATATCACGATATAGTTCACAAGATTCCCCCGAATAAAAATGTTCTTTTTTATCAATATCTATATCATCTAATAATAAACACTTCATCTAATCCCCCCAAACGAAAGTTATCTTACCATTAAAAAAGTTATTTGTCTATTTTCATGAAATTTGACAAATAAGTCTCCATAAGTATAATAAACAAAAGAAAAGAGGGGGGATAAACATGGATCGCATTGATGAATTCGCTAAATCTATTACAGGAATAGATTATTTTATCGCCTCCCCATATGACTTTTTATACAAATACATCGAAGAACCAACTAACTCAGAAATAATTGAATGTTTACGTTTTATCATCCTTAATAACCAACAAGTATTAGATAGTAAACAAAATAAATTAAATTCATTAAAAACTACTATCTCTAATGCTAAACCTCTATCAAAACCTCTACCTTCTATTATTAAAGAAACTACATATCAAATTCCATCTCCTAAAAAACAACGCAATTTAAAAGAAGCTATTGATTATGTAACATATTCTAGTGAACAAGAACTTACTACTTTTTTATCTAAATTAAACGAAGAAGATTTAATAAGAATAAAACTATCTTTTCTAAAAATAATAATATCTCTTCGTCAAAAAATAAAAGAAACTATTCTTAATAATCCTTTATCTAATATTGAAAGTTTCCAACAAGAATTAACTGATTATGAAAATATCTTAAAAAGATTAAAAGAATATACTACTAAAAAAGAATCTCTTCAAGTAGAAGAAACTATTTCACCATCTAAAATAGTTATTTTACCATCTTCTAATAGTTCATACTTATTAGAAGATATAAATATGTATAAAGAAAGAGCTCGTGAAATAAAAAATGCTTTTGATAAAATTGTTGATGGTTACTTCTTACAAACTAAAGATTTAAAAACTATTGAAGGCCAAAAAGAAAAAGTATGTGAATATCGTAACCCCAATGGTATTAGAATCTTATATATTATTAAAGATAACTTAATATATGTTTGTTCTTTATTCTTTAAAGATAAACAAAAAAGTATCAGAATATCCAATGAATATGATGAAGCTGAAAGAAGATTTCTTAAATCATTCACTTATGTTCAAACCAACTATCAAAATCCAGACTTTCATATTGAACAAGCTGAAATAATCGGCCAAATATATGAATTTTTAGAAAGTAATATAACTTTAACAAAGAAAATGGGTGATAGAGATGAGTAGAATAGAAAATATATCTAAAATTATCTCTGATAATCTTACAGAATTAAAATTAGTTTTATTAGAAAAAGGTGAATCTGAAATAGCTCCATTTGTTAAAGAAATAACTACCTTAGCATCATCACCAGATAAAAGCGTTTTTACTAAATTAGATAATTACAAAATGTTTTTAACTTTATTTTATCTATCCAACAATGATACTTTAACCTTTGAAGAAGCTAGTAAAATGTGTGAAGAAATAAAAACTTATATCTTACGTTGGAATATATCTACTCATGGTGAAAGTTTTATAGAACTTACTAATAACACTAATGTTGATGGTTCATTAAAAAGTTATACTTGTTATAATCATATAACTAAACTAGGTTTAACTCCTGATTTTATTAACTATAAAATGCAATTTGTTTATTATATGATGTATTATTTCTTAAAACTAAAAAAAGATTTAATGGATTTAACTTTACATCGTAAAGATTATAAACTAAGACTTAAAACAATGAATAAAGTCTTTAGTGATAGTGAACTATCTAAATTTATTCCTAGTATGAAAAAAGTTATTGATGACTCCATAGCTGAAACTAACGAACGTCATGAAATAGCTACTGCTAAAATAAAATATACTAAAGAAGTTCAAGCTTTATTAGATAATGGAACTTTATTAGAATTAACATCTATACCTGATTTATGGCATCATTACTTAGAACCTAATCTATTAGAAGAACTATATAGTATAGTTCAAGATAACTTATATAAATCTAATCGTCATATAGATGAACAAATAACTAAATTAAACCATATCATAAATAAAACACCATTAATATCATATTTATATAGTAATGGTATAGATCCTAATTCTCTTGATGAATCATTACTTAAATCTTTAGAATCAAAAGATATTATTCCTATAATAAATTTCTTACAATCATTAAATTTAACACCTTATGATATCTTTGTTACTAATATTAATCTTCTTACATCATTAACAGAAGAAAAAATAAATAGAATAACTTTCTTAATAAATTCTAATGCTTTAACTAAAAAAACCATTCTTAATCACTTAGATATCTTAGATACTAAGTATAATGAATTACAAACTAATTACGAAATATTAAAACCAATTATTGATTTTAATAACTTATTTTATAGTGATACTATTCTTTTAAAAAGTCCATCTACTATCAAAAATATCTTAACTGTATTAAGTCAATATCATTTATCACGTAATAATTATATCTTCTTATTATGTCATTACGAATATATAGATATATATGATTTAATTATTGAAAAAGAAATACCTTCTAATTTATTTATTGGTATATGTAAAACACCAAATCCACTTAATACTATTAAAAGAATATTAATTTATCGTTCTATTGGTTCTTCTTATGCCACGGAAAGTAATCTTTTAAAAAAAGAAGTTACTTCTAATGATAAATCATATCTTCAAGATGAAGAACTAGATGAATATCTAGAAGTTTATAGTCTTAATTTAGATGCCATAAATGGTTCTAAAATAGATAAAGTAAGAAAGAATCCTTTAGTACTTACATTAGATGAACAATATAAAGTATCAGATGAATGTTATTTAATAGGTAATGCTTTAATATCACGTCCTAAGTTTTTAAGAAACTTTGAAAGTATTAAAGAAGATGAAACTAAATTACTTCCTTGTTTACTAAGTAATTCTTTAATTACAGAATATGAATATCATTCAGTATATAAAGAAGTAAAAAGATTAACATTACATAGATAAAGACTCTAGCTACCTAGGGTCTTTTATTTGTTTATAATAATCATATAATTCTTTAAAACGATTAAAATGAACAACTTCTCTTTGTCTTAAGAAAAGTAATGGTCCAATAAGACTTTCATCATCAGCTAATTCAATTAAATTTTCATATACTGCACGAGCTTTTTGTTCTGCTGCCATATCTTCAGAAATATCTGCTAAAGTATCACCTGTACTAGCAAAATACATTACAGTAAAAGGAACACCTGAAGCATCAGTAGGGTAAATACCTTTACCATGATCAGCAAAGTAACCATCTAAACCAGCTTCTTTTAACTCTTCAATCGTTGCATCTTTTGTAAGTTGATGAAACATAGTTGCAATCATTTCTACATGACCTAATTCTTCACAAGCTATATCATTAAGTAAAGCTTTACCTTTATCATCAGGCATTGTAAACTTTTGACAAAAATAACGTAAAGCAGCACCTAGTTCCCCATTAGCGCCACCTAATTGAGTATTAATTGCTTTAGCCATTCTTAGATTCTTTTTCTTAATATTAATAGGGTAGTTTAATTTTTTAGCATACTTATACATTCTTACTACCTCCTTCAAAAGGCCATGGTCCTTTGTCCCACATATAATTTTGATAATCACTATCACATAAGTTTAATGGACCATACATCTTTTCATATCTATCTACATATTTTCTTTCATCTTCCGTATACTTTCTAAATAACTTATAAACTTCATCATCATTAGGGTGTAAATCCAAATACAAATTTAAATCATTCAATGCAAAATCACTTTCATATATTTTAAGTAATAATTCTTCTTTTTCATTACTAGCTCTTAACTTACTTACTTGATAATTCTTATATGGATTATATTCATTTCTAAACATATTTCCATATTTAAAACCTTCTACTTCATTAAACAACTTATCATTATCTTTCATTGGATAATCAAAAATAATATCTTCAAAAAACATATTTATTCCTCCTAAAATATCGTATGTTTACATAAAAAATGCATATAGTTAATTAACCTAGCATATTAAACTTTTGCAATAAGAGTTTTTATGTGTTAAAATATAAATGTATAGAAAGGATATGAGGCTATGACTAATGTAAAGAAGAATGAACAATTTGTTCCTATGAAAAATTATCTTATTGCTGCCGTTGTAGTTGTTGTAATTATTTTATTAGCTTGGTATGCATTTGCTTGGTACAAAGTAGTCAATGAAAATAGAGTATCAACATCATATCTTGTTAAAGAAAAAGTTGTATCTAACGAAATTAAAAGTTTAGAAGAAGTAAGTACTATCTTATCTGAAGCCCCAACTGAATATTATATATATATCAGTTATACTGGTAGCGAAGATATTTATAATATGGAAAAAGATTTAAAATCAGTTATTAAAGATTATGGATTAAGTGATAAAATATATTACTTAAATATAACTGATATTAAAGATAAAGATAACTATTTAGAAGATATTAATAAATCATTAAATCTTGATGATATAAAAGTATCTAATATTCCAACAATTGTTTATTATAAAGAAGGAACAGCAGTTGACATTATTACAAGAAGTGATAATAATATAATGAATGTTGGCGATTTTCAAAAATTACTAGATCGTAATCGTGTAGAAAAGAACAAAGAATAAGACCAATAGGTCTTATTTATTTTTAGGAGGAATAACTATGTTAAATGTTGTTTTATTTGAACCTGAAATACCGGGTAATACTGGTAATATAATGCGTACTTGTGTTGCTACTAATACTTATTTACATTTAATAAAACCATTAGGTTTTTCTTTAGATGAAAAATATATTAGAAGAAGTGGTGTTAATTATATTGATAATTGTCATTATACAGTTTATGAAAATTGGCAAGATTTCTTAGATAAAAATGAAGGGAAGGGAACTTTTTACTTTTTAACTAGATATGGTCATAAACCTCATACTTCCTTTGATTATAGTAATAGTGAAGAAAATATATACTTTGTCTTTGGTAAAGAATCAACTGGTATTCCAAGATCAATTCTAAAACCCCATATTGATAAATGTATGCGTATTCCTATGACTGATAAAGTCCGTGCTTTAAACTTATCTAATAGTGTAGCTATTATGATTTATGAAGCTCTTCGTCAACAAGACTATAATGACTTACTTAGAGAAGAACCTCATAAAAGTAAAAACTTTATTGAAGAATATGAAGAAGATTAGTAGATACTAATCTTTTTTCGTGATAAAATTAAATTGGTGATAATATGAACTGTAAATATTGTGGTGCTGCCTTACCATCAAAAGGTGGTGTTTGCCCAGAATGTGGCAAAATGATTCCTGTTTCTCAAATGAAAGAAATGCAACAAATGTTAGATCCTAGATGGAATATGTATCGTAATAAAGATACAGCTATGTATAAAAGAGCATCTAATAATGATAATGTTGATAATAAAATAGGTAAATTTGTTGTTCTAATAATTCTTGTTATAGTGGTTATAATAATTATAGCGTTAGTGCGAGGTGCTAGTTAATGGAATTATTATTAATGTGTATCAAAATCTTTTTTGCTCGTATTACTGATGTAACTTTAGGAACCATTAGAACTAATTACTCTGTTAGAGGTAAAACTCTTTTAGCAGGTTTAATTGGTTTTTGTGAAGTATTCATTTGGTTTATTGTAGTTAAAGAAGCTTTAAATACGGATATTAATAGTATCTGGATTGTTATTTCTTACTCTGCCGGTTATTCTGTAGGAACAATCTTAGGAACCTTTATATCTAATAAATATATTAAAGGTATAATAAGTGTTGAAGTTATGACTACTAAAGCTACTCATGATAATATTGATAAAATAAGAAAATCAGGTTTTGGTGTATCAGTAGTTAATGCTACTGAAACATATGATGAAGCCGATAGTAGTATCTTATTTATAACTTTGAATAGTAAATATTTAAAAGATTTAAAAAGAGTAATTAGAGACATTGATAATAAAGCATTTATTGTTGTTAATGAAACTAAAATAGTTCAAAATGGTTATATAAAATAAAAAAGGTTTTTAAAACCTTTTTTAATTACCCTTTAAATAAGTATCATATTCTTGCATAATCTTATCCATTGTTCTTATTAATTTAATAACTTGTGTATAAGCTCCTGTTTTTCCACCACGATTAGCCATTGCAATCGCAATATAAGGATGATTATCAAACACAATACCAGTTTCTAAAACATCTCGACTAGCAAATCCTGCTTTACCAGCACTTTGAATTTCCGGTCTTATCTCTTTAAAATAATTATATTTAGCTGTAGATAAAATATTTAATAATTCAATACCTTCACTATTAGTAATTGAAAAATTATATATATCTTGCCATATTAAGGCTGCACTACGAGCAGATGTATAGCCCCAAGCACTAGCTAATGTTAAATATAGTTCTTTAGTTCCAATATTCTTAAGCATTTCATTATATCCTTTAACTCCAAATGTTCCATGTAACATTTCATGAGCTATATTATCAGATTCAAATAAAGAATAATAAAGTAAATCTTCAACAGTAAACTCTGTTCCAAATTCACTTTTCTTAACAACTCCTGTTCCAGGATTAAAATACTTTTCTTTATATTCAATCTTTTGTTTAGGATTAATATTTCCTTTAGCAATCTCTTTATAAATATATAAAGCATAAGGAGCTTTAATAGAACTAGCTGTTTCATATTTTTTATCTATATTATAAGCAATTGTCATTCCATCTTCTAAACTTACTATATAAAAAGAAGAACTAGCACCATACTCATTTATAATATTATATAATTCTGTTAATAATTCATCACTTATCATAAAATCACTATTAGAAATAGCAACAGTATTATTTGGATACTTTAAAGAAGCAATATCTATAGTATTAATTTCTTTACCAGAAAAATCTGATACATCAAAAGAATCTAAATATTTTAAAGAATCAAAACTATCTAAATCAGTATCTATATACGTATCACATTCATTATCTGTAACTTTAGCACTCATCGATATCGAAGAAATACTTAAAGTTAAGCATAATACAAAAAGTAAAGCTAATATAATAGTTGAACTTTTCTTCATTGATATCATCCTTATCTACCCATATACTAATATTACTACAAAAAAGCTATCTTCTCAATTAAAATCTTGCATATTTGTGATTTTATGATATAATTTAAATATCAGATTTAAGTGGGCGTAATATCCCACTTTTATTATTAGTTAAAAGAGGTGAATCATGAATAAAATCCTAGAAGAAATTAGAAAGTCAATTATAGAACCATTAAAAGAAATGGATATTATCGTTGATAGTGTTACTTATGAAACAGAAGGTAATTATAATTTTCTAAGAATTGAATTAGACAAAGTAAATGGTATTGATTTAGATACTATTGTTGCTGCTACTGAAGTAATTAATCCCATAATTGATAAATTAGACTTAATTGATGATTCATACATCTTAGATGTTGTAAGTAAAGAAAAAGGAAGTGTTTAAAATGGCAAGAAAGAAAAATGTAGTTGAAGAAACAGGTCATATGGATCCAGCAGCTTTTATTAAAGCCGTTAAAGAAATAACAGCAGAAAAAGATATTTCAGAAGATATTGTCTTTGAAGCAATGGAATTAGCTTTAGCTACAGCTTATAAAAAGAATTTTGGATCTAAGACAAATGTTAGAGTAGATATTAATCGTACTACTGGTGAAATAAAAGTTATTTCATATTATGTAGTAGTTCCTGAAATAGATGAAGGAGATACTATTATTGATGAAGAAGGTAACGAAGTAGATGTACCACCAGCAATTAATATTGATGCTCAAATATTATTAGAGGATGCTCGTGAAATAGTACCTGATATTGAAGTAGGTGAAACTATTGAAAAAGAAGTAACTCCAAAAGACTTTGGTCGTGTTGCAGCTGGTACAGCTAAACAAGTTATTATGCAAAAAATAAGAGAAGCTGAAAAAGAATCTATTATTAATGCTTTCTCTGATAAACAAGATGAAATGTTAGTTGGAACTCTAGCTATGGAAGATGCCCGTAATTACTACGTAGAATTAGGTCGTACAAGAGGTATCTTACCAAAATCAGAAATGATACCTGGTGAAGAAGTAAAAATGGGTTCTAACATTCGTGTATATGTAACAAAAGTTGAATCTAATACTAAGGGCCCATTAATCTTATTATCAAGAAAACATTATGGTTTTGTTAAAAGATTATTTGAATCTGAAATACCAGAACTAGCTGATGGTACAATCATCTTACATGCTGTTGCTCGTGAAGCAGGTATTAGAAGTAAAGTAGCAGTTGAATCTACAAATGAAAAAATAGATGCTATCGGCGCATGTATTGGTGAAAGAGGTTCTCGTATTGGTTCTATTTTAAAAGAACTAAATGGTGAAAAAGTAGATATCGTTTTATATAATAACGATCCAGCTGAATACATTAAAAATGCTTTAAGTCCAGCTAAAGATGCTATAGTAACTATTACAGATCCAATGAAAAAAGAAGCTTTAGCTATAGTAAATAATGAAAACCTATCTTTAGCTATAGGTAAAAAAGGTACTAATATCAAACTAGCTTCTAAATTAACTAAATACAAAATAGAAGTAAAAACATTAGATCAAGTTAATGCCGAAGGCAACAATTAGAAAGAAGGTCTTTCTATGCGAAAATTACCAGAAAGAACATGTGTAATAACAAAAGAAAAAACCTTAAAAAAAGATTTACTTCGTGTTGTCCGTGATAAAGAAGGAAATGTTTCTATCGATATTACAGGTAAGGCTAATGGACGAGGAGCTTACTTAAAAAAAGATATTGAAGTAATAAAAAAAGCTCAAAGTACTAAAGCTTTAGATCGTATCTTAGAAGTTACTATCCCTGATAGTATTTATGAAGAAATGATAAATATGTTAAAATAAAAAAGAAAGATAAGAATGAGGTGAGTTAATTATGATGAGTGTTAAAGAATATGCAATAGATACAAATCATTCCATAGCAGAAATTCTAAAAAAATGTAATGAACTAGGTATTAATGTCAAAAATGGTGATGATGAATTATCTGAAGATGATATTATTATTCTAGATAATACTATTAACTTAATTAGTACTGATAGTGAAACTGACTATGAAGAAGAAGATGCTATAGATGAAGCTGTTGAAGATTTAGTTGAATCTAATAATTTAGATAAAAACTTCGGCACTACAAATAAAAAACAAAAACTGAAGAAAAAAAGTCAACTTCAAAGTTCTCAAGATGAATACATGTCTAAAAGAAAAGAAATGTATAAACATAAAGAAAAATTAATGAGTAATGCTGAAGAAGATAATGTGGTTTTATATAAAGAAAATATGTCAGTAGCAGATTTAGCAGCAATCTTAGAAGTAAATGGTACTGATTTAATTAAAAAAATAATGGGTTTAGGTTTAATGTTAAGTTTAAATAACCCTATTGATTATGAAACAGCTAGTGTTTTAGCTTTAGATTATAATAAAACTTTAAAGAAAGAAGAAACTCAAGATGTTTCTAACTTTGAAGAGTTTGTTGCTAACGATCGTGAAGAAGACTTAACTTTAAGACCTCCAGTTGTTACTATTATGGGACATGTTGACCATGGTAAAACAACTTTACTAGATACAATTAGAAAAAGTAAAATAGTTGAATCTGAATACGGAGGAATTACTCAAGCTATTGGTGCTTACCAAGTCGAACATGATGGTCATAAAATAACATTTATTGATACTCCAGGACATGCTGCCTTTACTGAAATGCGTGCTCGTGGTGCTAGTATTACGGATATTGTTATTATAATAGTTGCTGCTGATGATGGTGTTATGCCTCAAACTGAAGAAGCAATCGACCATGCTTTAGCAGCTAATGTTCCAATAGTTGTTGCTGTTAATAAAATTGATAAACCAGATGCTAAACCAGATCGTATTAGAACTGAAATGGCTGAACATAATATCACTCCTGAAGAGTGGGGAGGAACAATCCCTTTTGTTGATATCTCTGCTAAATCAGGTCAAGGTATTGACTTACTTTTAGAAACATTACTAGCTATTGCTGAAATGCAAGAACTTAAAGCTAACCCAAATCGTTATGCCTTAGGTACAGTAATTGAATCTAAAATGGATAAAAATGTTGGTGGTGTTGCATCACTACTAATCCAAAATGGTACATTACGTATTGGTGATCCAATAGTTGTTGGTACTACTTATGGTAAAGTAAGAACAATGAAAGATGATTTAGGTAACTCAATTGTTGAAGCTGGTCCATCAACTCCGGTTGAAATAACTGGTTTATCTGCTAATCCATCTGCTGGGGATAAATTCATGGCTTTTGAAACAGAAAGTCAAGCTAAAGACGTCGCTGATAAACGTAGTATCCAAGCCCGTGAAAACAAATTCCAAAAACAAACATTATCTTTAGATAACTTATTTGCATCTATTGACTCTAATACTAAAGAAATAAATGTTGTCTTAAAAACTGACGTTCGTGGTTCTGAAGAAGCCGTACGTAATGCCCTAGAAAAAATTGATGTAGATGGTGTTAAAGTTAAAGTAATAAGAAGTGGTATTGGTACAATCACTGAAAGTGATGTTGTCCTAGCTCAAGCTTCTAATGCTATCATCCTAGGTTTCTGTGTTAGTCCTTCAAATAGTACTAAAGAAATAGCTAAAGAATATGGTGTTGATATAAGACTATATACTATCATTTATAAACTAGTCGAAGAAATGGAAGCTGCTATGAAAGGTATGTTAGAGCCTGAATTTGAAGAAAAAATACTAGGTAATGTTGAAATAAGAAAGATTTTCAAATTCTCTAAAGTAGGTAATATAGCTGGTTCTTATGTCGTAGATGGTGTTGTTAAAAATGGTGCTAATGCTCGTTTAATTCGTGATGGTATTGTTATAACTGATACTAAAATTTCATCCCTACAAAGAGAAAAAGACCAAGTTAAAGAGGTTAAAAAAGGTTACGAATGTGGTTTAACTTTAGATAACTATTCTGATATCAAAGTAGGAGATACTATTGAAATTTATGAAGTAGTTGAGGTTAAAAAATGAATCAAATAAAATTAAAAAGAATTGGTTCAGAAATAGCTCAAGAACTAAGTAATATTTGTGCTTTAGAAGCTCATGATTCTATTTTAAAAACATTAACCATAACAGGAGTAGTTGTAACTAATGATTTAAGTCTAGCTCGAGTTTATTTTACTTCCGTATTAGATATGGATCATAAAAAACTAGAACATGAACTTAATGATGAAACAGCTGGTTATTTAAGAACTAAAATAGCTAATCGTATTGAAATACGTCATACTCCAAGTATTAGATTTATATATGATAATTCTATTGCTTATGGTGATAAAATAGAAAAAATAATCGATAAAATACATGACAAAGATAGTGAATAACTATCTTTTTCTATTGCTCCTAAAACAAAAATATCTTACTATAAAGAAGAGGTGTTAATATGAATAATATTGAAAAATTAAAAGAATATTTAAATACAATGGCTGAAACTTCTTATATAATAGGTTTAATGCATTGGGAACTAGATAATATATCTCCTAAAAAATCTCATGATTACTTAATATCAGTTAAAACTAAAGAAGAAGTAAAACTATTTACTATGGCTACTAGTAAAGAATATCGAACCTTAATAGAAAATGCTTTAAAAGATTCATCTTTTTCTAAACTATCTATTGAAGAACAAACTTATCTTAAAGACTTAGAAGAAGAATTAATAAAAGATGAACGTGTTCCTAAAGACTTCTATGAAAAATATTCATCACTAACTAGTAAATCCCAAGTAATGTGGGCTGAAGCTAAAAAAAATAACGATTATAATATCTTTAAACCCTACTTAGAAGAAATGATTAATATGACTAAAGAATACTATTCATATCGTTATCCTAATGAAGACTTATATGATTCAATGTTAAATGATTATGAAAAAGGAGTTAAAAGTACTACTATCGATGAATTATTTACTAAATTAAAAGAAGCTATTATACCTATAGTAAAAAACTTACCAAAACCATTAACTAATAATATAGAACAAGAATTTAGTGATTCAGAATTAATTAATATAGCTAAATATTTATTAAACTATATAGGTTTTGATAATGAAAGAGGTGCTTTAGGTATTTATCCTCATGGTTATACTACTAAATTAAATAATAATGATATAAGAATAACATTTTCTAATAATAAAAGTATCTTTGATCATGTTTGTACAGTTATTCATGAAGGAGGTCATGGTATCTTTGAACAAAGCATTGGTCCTAATATATCCCAATATTTAACTTATGACATAAATAAGTATGCCTTACATGAATCTCAATCTCGTTTTTATGAAAATATCTTAGGTCGTAATAAAAACTTTTGGGTACCTATATATGATGAATTAAAACCTAAACTAAAACTAAATATCTCTTTAAATGAATTCATTAAATACTTAAATAATGCTCATCCTTCCTTAGTTAGAACTGAAGCTGATGAATTAACATACTGCTTACATATTATCATGCGCTATGAAATAGAAAGAATGTTATTTAAAGGTGAAATAACAGCATCAGAATTACCTGCTATCTGGAATCAAAAAACTAAAGAATATTTAGGTTTAGATATTATTAATGATAAAGATGGTATTTTACAAGATGTCCATTGGTCTCAAGGTTCATTTGGTTACTTTCCATCTTATCTACTAGGTTCTATCTTAGATGGTATGTTACTAGAAACTATTAATAATAAACTAGGTTCTATAGATAATATCTTAAAAGAAGGACATATTAAAAAAATAACTAAATTCTTACAAGATAATATTCATAAATATGGTGGAACATATAATATATGTGAAGTAGCTAAAAGAGTATGTGGTCAAGACTTAACTGTTGAACCATTAATTAATTATTTTAAAAATAAATACCAAAAATAAAACTGATTATTTAAAATCAGTTTTATTTATGGACTAAAACTTTAGTTCCTTTACCAACATAATCAAATACTGAAGGAGTTATATCTGGTGGCATATTAATACATCCATGACTACCACCTTTATGATAATAAGAAACATCACCAAAATGACCATTCTGCCATTTTGCATCATGTAATCCTTCACCTCCGTTATAAGCTCCAAAATAATTTACATAAGTTTTATATCCTTGTCCAACTAAATAAGTTTGATAACGAGGAGAACCCATTGTAAATAAACCAATATCGGAAGGAGTAGAATCTTTACCAGTAACAACATCAGTAGTTAAAACAACTTCACCATTACTAATTATTTCTAATTGTTGTAAATTTAAATCAATATTAACAATAGTTCCATCTATCGTTTTACAATCACTTTTTCTAATATAACCATAATCTTCACCAAGACTAACTAAATAGAAATAATCATCTTCACTATAAACTTTACCGCCTTCATATTTAGATACTTCACGTAATTGATAACCGTTATCATCATATAAATAACTATCATTTTTTAAATAAACAAATTTATAAAAACTACCATCCATCATATAAGTTTCTGTTACATATTTACCTGATACATAAGCTTCTCTTCCATTATAATCAATCTTATACCAGCCATTATCACATACTTCTAATACTTTGTATTTTCTATCTCCACTTATTTGACCTATCTTTTTATAATCAGTACTTTTGCCTTCACGAATATTTACTAATGTCGTAGGTGTAACCGCTAAAGTAACACTAGGTACATTATCAATTACTTCATTATTAACTTCATCATAAGTAACATCTAATAATTGAATATAATCCCCAGAGACAAAACCAACTAAATTATTAAAATTAACTAAATACCAATTATTACTAGTTTTACCATATACTCCTAAAGAAGTCCCATTTTTCATAGTATCTAACTTACCATAATTAGTACCAGGACCTTTTCTAATATTAAGACTAGCTAAAGAAACAGCACGACCATTAATACCAGTTATTTGAAACTCTTCCCCATAACTTCTAATCGTATTTTCTTGTCCGTCAAGTATATAACCAACACTATTTATTAAAGTAACATCATTACTTAAATTAACTATATTATCATAATAAGTAACAACTCCCGTTACCATATCATTAACTGGATTAGTTTCTTCTATAATAGGTTCTTGTTCTAAAGTAGGAGGTACAACTACATCATCAGATACTTCTGGATACTCACTACCTTCTATAGAACTTTGAACATTACTAGTAGCTTCTTCATATTGTAATTCTATATTGATTTCTGGTTGCTTAATAGAATCATTATTAGAATGTCTTTTAACATTAATCCCATAAGACAAAGTACATAAAGATATAGTACCTGCTAATAATAAACTAATTGTTTTTTTATGTATTTTTAAATTTTTCACTTTATCACCCTTTTTAAAGATAAATTAATCTTACTACGACCTTTAAATAAAGTCAAAAATTCCTTAAAAATTTGACTTGCTAAATAACTTATATTAAAATTTTATTCGTAAATTGCAAGAAAAAAGGTGTTTTTTATGCCAAATGGTATTTTAATAGTTAATAAAGAACCTAATATGACAAGTAGAGATGTAGTAAATGAACTAACTAAAATATTTCATACTAAGAAAATAGGTCATACTGGTACCTTAGATCCTATTGCTACAGGCGTCTTAGTTATATGTATAGGTAATACTACTAAATTATGTGAATTATTAACAAGTCATTATAAAGAATATATAGCTACAATTAAACTAGGAATTAAAACAGATACCTTAGATATAACTGGTCATATCTTAGAACAATCTTCATTTAATTTAAATAAAAAAGATATTATAAAAGTTTTATCTTCTTTTATCGGTCCAAGTATTCAAGAAGTTCCTTTATATTCTGCAGTTAAAATAAATGGTAAAAAACTATATGACTATGCTCGTCATAATGAAAAAGTAGAACTACCTAAAAGAAATATTGATATTAAAAATATTGAATTAATTAATTATAAAGATGATGAAATAACTTTTAAAACTACTGTTTCTAAAGGTACTTATATTAGATCTTTAATAAAAGATATTTGTGATAAATTAAATACTATTGGCACTATGTCATCATTAGTTAGAACTAAACAAGGAGATTTTTTAGTAGAACAATCTTATACTTTAGAAGATATAAAAAATAATAAATATAAATTATTAACTATTGAAGAATGTTTAACTAATATAGAAACAATAAATATTAATGAAGAATTATATAACCAAGTAAAAAATGGTGCTATTATCGAAAAAAAATTTAAAGATAATATTGCTTGCTTAAAATATCAAAATAAAATAATAGCTATCTACCAAACATATCATAAAGATCATAACTATGCTAAACCATTTAAAATGTTTATATAAAAATAAATAGGGGGGATTAAAATGCGTACACCAGATCAAGCTTCAATGGATGAATTAATTAAATTTAGTACTTTTAATGCTTTATTTAGTAATGAATTAATGCAAAAAATCAAAAATAGTACTAGTAAAGAAGTCTTACAAGATCAAGATAAACCTTATTATCGTGCTTATTTAAATATTATAAAAAGAACTGCTTCTTTAATTCAAAGACTTAATATCGAAGACCCTTTAATTAAATGTTCATTATTTTATTATCTATTATGGGGTGGTTTCTTTAGTAACAATCGTCAATATTGTTTTGAAGCTATTGAACGTTATAATAATGCTTCTGCTTTAGGAGCAGATATAATGTTAGGTAAAGGAGCTTGCTTAAATAATTGTGATATGTTATCAAGAATCTTAAGAGCTACAGGTACCGAATCTTACTTTATAGGTTGCCAAGTATCAAGTATTAAATTTAAATCAATATATGAACCAACCAATAATCTTTATTCTAAAGAAACTCTAGGTATGTTAGATATGGGTAACCACGTTGTTTCTATCTTTGCTTACCAAGATTCATACTATTTATCAGATCCAACTAATATGACATTCTTAAGTTTTTCTAATCTTTTAGAAGGAACTTATACCGGTGAAAAAGAAAGAGCTTTTCTAAAACCTAAAGTAACTCTTATGTTAGATGATATTACTCCTGAAACCTTAAAAGATATCTTATTAAAAACATATATTTATAGTGATGAAGATTACTTAGAACCATCTTTAGTAGAAAAATCTAGTATAATAAGTCGTACTCTTATCTTACAAAATATCGATTTATTTTTACAATTTTATGAAGCTAATCAAAAAGATATTAAAACAGTTTGTACTACTTTAAAAAAGACCAAATAAAAATGAAAGAAATTTCATTTTTTATTTTTATAAAATATTAGAAAGATTGAATGAATATAAGCAAAATGGTATAATAATATAGGTGAGAGTATGAGAGATGTAACAAAAATAGATATAAGTAAAATAGATTCTTATGGTAAATATATCGATTTAGATATTCCGGAAATGTATTACTTAAAAGCTGAAGATATAATAGCTCTTCGTCGCTATCATAATAATCCTAATATAGCCAAAGACTTTCAATTTCCTAAACCTACTAATGAAGTATCTCATAGTAGGAGTAATCCTAACTACAAAGTAGCAACAGACAAAAATAAATATAATAATGGTCGCTATCGTACTAAAACTCCACCAATAATTAAATATGGTCGTCGTCTTATTGTAGGTGGGTTAGTTGTTGTCTTTAGTTTTGGTGTTTATTATACAATATCAAATGCTGGTCAAAAAAAAGATGTTGAAACCCCAGCCATCGTCGCTACAGCTAATCCTTTTCTTTCACCTCATATTCAAGACGACATAAACATTGATGATATAATAGAATCTACTTTACCAGAAAATGCTACTATAGAACCAAATGAAGAAGTAAGTTACGAAAGAGAAATAATTAATCATTACTGTGATATATATCAAATTAATCCTGATGTAGCTTATGAAACACTATCTAACTTAACAGATAACTTTACTAGTGAAGACTTTTTAGCTAACTATCATATTAATGGTGTTACTTGTAAAGGTCGTGATGTTTATGCTTCATCTGAAGAAGAAATATTATTATATGCTGTAAGATGTTTAAAACAATTACCAGAGCAATTAAACGTTTCTTCGTCTAACCTTTATATAAAAAATGGTTATAGTTCTGGTGTTGACTATAAAAAACAAATAAGTGATATATCGAAACTAATGGGTGTAGATAGAGCTTTAATATATGCTATTTGTCAGTCTGAATGTAACTTTAATAGTGATTTATTTCTAAATGGTAAAAATCCTGCTGGTATTAGAACGGAAGAAGGATGGTGGCATTTTGATACTACCGAAGAAGGTTTTATCGAAATATGTGCTGAAGTTATTAAATATTATCAAAAAATAGATCGACCATTAACTGATTTAAGCTATGATACTTTATCTAAAGTAAGAGATATTCATGCTCCATTAAGTGATGGTAATGAATATTGGTTAGATAATGTTTGGTCCATTTTACAAAGTATAAAAGAAAATGAAAATGAATTCTTTAATGAACAAGAACAACATAATAATTTAGGAAGATAATAGGAGGAATTAATATGTATAAAATAACTGATGGAAATACAGCTTGTGCTGATGTAGCTTATTTATTTAGTGAAATAGCTAGTATTTATCCCATCACCCCAAGTAGTCCAATGGCTACAACAGTTGACGTTTTAAGTCATACTAATAAAAAGAATTTATTTAATGAAGAAGTAAAAGTTGTTGAAATGCAAAGTGAAGCTGGTGCAGCTGGTACCATGCATGGTGCCTTATTAGCAGGTTCTCTAGCTACAACATTCACGGCTAGCCAAGGTTTACTTCTAATGATTCCCAATATGTATAAAATTGCTGGAGAATGCTTACCAGCTGTAATTCATGTTGCGGCAAGAACCCTAGCTACTCATGCTTTATCTATCTTCGGTGATCATTCAGATATCTATGCGACAAGAGCAACTGGTTTTTGTATGCTAGCTTCAACTAATGTTGAAGATGCTAATAACTTAGCTGCTGTAGCTCACTTAAGTGCTATCAAAGGAAGTCTTCCTTTCTTACACTTCTTTGATGGCTTTAGAACAAGTCATGAAGTAAATAAAATAGATGAACTAAAAGACGAAGACTTATTAAAACTAATCGATTACGATAAAATAAATGAATTTAAAAACCATATGTTAAATGTTAATGCTAATATCCAAAAGGGTATGGCTGAAAACGAAGACATCTACTTCCAATCTGTAGAAGCACGTAATAAACTATATGATGCTATACCAGATATAGTTAATAACTACATGAATGAAATAAATAAACTAACTAATAAAAACTATAAACCATTTAACTACTATGGAGCTTCTGATGCTACAGATGTCATCATAGCTATGGGTAGTGTTTGTGATACAGCTAAATTAGTAGTAGATGATTTAACTAAAAAAGGAGCTAAAGTTGGTTTAATAGAAGTTCATCTATATCGTCCATTTAGTTCTAAATACCTTCTAAATGTTTTACCAACTACAACTAAAAAAATAGCTGTCTTAGATCGTACCAAAGAAGCAGGTAGTAGTGGTGAACCACTATACTTAGATGTATGTAGTACTCTAAAAAATAAAGACATTAAAATAGTTGGTGGACGTTATGGCTTATCAAGTAAAAATACAACACCAGATCAAATATATAGTGTTTATAAAATGCTTGAAACTGAATTAAAAGAAAACTTTACTATAGGTATTAATGATGATGTTACATACCTAAGTTTACCTTCATATAACTATCATTTAGATTTACAAACTAAAGAAATTAAAATATTTGGTTTTGGTAGTGATGGTATGGTAAGTACTAGTAAAGATATAATTAAAATAGTAGGTGAAGAACCTTCACGCTTTGTTCAAAGCTATAACCAATATGATTCTAAAAAAAGTGGGGGTGTTACTATATGTAACTTAAGAATAGCTAATCATAAAATAAATGCTCCATACTATGTTACAGATCCAGATATCGTCGTTGTTACTAAAGAAGAATATCTATTTAAATTTGATATGATTAATGATTTAAAAGAAAATGGTATCTTTATCATTAATACTATGAAAAAAGAAAATGAATTAAATGATTTCTTACCTAATAAAGTAAAACAAATTATAAATGATAAACATCTTAAACTATATATAATAAATGCCGAAAAAATAGCTACAGAAGCTGGTATTAAAGGTAAAATAAGTAAAATAATGGAAATGGTTATCTTAAACTTAATTAACTATCCTAATGCCTTAGAAGCTATTAATCATTCTATTGAAAAACAATTTAGTACTAAAGGTGATGACATAGTTAATGCTAATAAAAAAGCTATTACTGAAGCTATGGCTAACTTAGTATTAGTTCAAACTGAATTAACTACTATACCAAATATTAATGAAGTAAAAGGTAATATCTTTGATGAAATAAATGCTAGAAGAGGTGATGAACTACCAGTAAGTGCTTTACTACCTTACAAAGATGGTACATTCCCTTGTGGTTTATCTAAAAATGAAAAACGTAAAGTAAGTAACTTTGTTCCTAAATGGGATAGTTCTAAATGTATTCAATGTGGTCAATGTTCAATAGTATGCCCTCATGCTGTAATAAGACCAATAGTCCATCAAGATAAAGAACATGGAATGCCTATGATAGGTAAACCTGAATATAACTTCGAAATAGTTGTTTCAGAAGCTGATTGTACTAATTGTGGTCTATGTATTAATGCTTGTCCAGGTAAGGGTGGAGAAAAAGCTTTAGCTTTTGGACCATATAATGAAGAACTAAATAAAAGAGCTATTAAATTATTTGAAAACTATGAAAATCCTAAAGATTTATTCCCTAAATTTACTATTAAAGGAAGTCAACTTATTAAACCTAAATTTGAATTTAGTGGTTCTTGTGCAGGATGTGGTGAAACACCTTATATTAAATTATTAACTCAATTATTTGGTGATAAACTAGTAATTGCTAATGCTACTGGATGTTCATCTATCTATGGTGGTAGTGTTCCAAGTACACCATATTCTATTCCATGGGCTAACTCATTATTTGAAGATAATGCTGAATTTGGTTATGGTATGTTACTAAGTTTCAATAAATCACGTCATCATTTAGAAAATATAATTAAAGATAATTTAAATAAAGTATCTTCAGATATTCATCCATTACTTACTAAATGGTTAGAAAATAAAGAAGATTTTGATATTACAATGAATATTAAAAAAGAACTAAGTAATAAAGAATTACCAAAAGAAATAAAAGATTTACTAAGTTATATTCCATCACGTAGTGTATGGACAATTGGGGGAGATGGATGGGCTTACGATATAGGATTTGGTGGAATAGATCATGTTCTAAGTAGTGGTGAAAATGTTAATATCTTAGTTTTAGATACAGAAGTATATTCTAATACTGGCGGTCAAGCTTCTAAATCATCACGTATTGGTCAAGTTGCTCAATTTGCTGATATGGGTAAAAAGACTGCTAAAAAAGACTTATTTAAAATAGCTATGGGTTATCCTAATTGTTATGTTGCTAACGTTTCTTTAGGTTCTAACTTTATGCAAACAATAAAAGCCTTTAAAGAAGCTGAAGAACATCAAGGACCGTCTATTATAATTGCTTATTGTCCATGTATAGAACAAGGTATAAAAGGTGGTATGAGTTGTTCATCTAATGAACAAAAATTAGTTGTAGATTGTGGTTATACTACATTAATGAGATATAATCCTACTGAAGATAAACTATTTATTGATAGTCGTGAACCAGACTTTAATAAATACGAAGAACTATTATTAAATGAAGTAAGATATAATAGTTTACTTAAGAAAAATCCTGAAGTAGCTAAAGAAGTCTTAGAACTAAATAAACAAGAAGCTATGAAAAGATATAACTATTATAAAAAATTAAGTACTGAAAAAGGAGGAGAGTAGTAATACTCTCCTTTAAGCTGCTTTTCTAATTTCTTCTTTCTTTAATACTTTAATTTGACTCTTAGCTTTACGATGATATTTTTCCATAACTTGTTTCTTACGCATTAACTTATTATAATTATTATCTAACTTTAATTTAAGGCTAGTTATCTTATTAGTAAATCTAGGATCATTAATAAGTTCTGGATATCTACTTAAAGCTTCTTGTTCTATATATTCTAATTCTACTATATTCTTATATGTAACATTTAAAGCACTATTTAAAGCATCTTCACCTTGTTTAACCTGATCTAAATTAACTGGTTCATATCTATTCATTTTACGTCTAAAAAAAGCATTAATAAAGTTAAAATGATTATCAATAATTAAACCTACTGTAAAATAGAAAAAATACTTATTACGAACAAAAGGTAATGCTAATATCGAAGACATCTCTAACAATAAAGAAGCTTTATCTAATCTTTTAAATAACATTTTTTTATCTATATTAGCTATTTGTTCTCTAGTTAAATTATCTAAACCATTCATTCTATTTAATAATTCATTATTCATTTCTAATTGATTATCAATATGTAACTTCTTTAATTCAGCTTGTAAACCATCTAATTCAACTTGTTTGATTGTTTCATCTAAAACTCTTTCTTCTTCTAAAATATCTTCTTGTTTCTTATTATGTAAATTATCTCTAGCATCTCTTAATTTATCTTGTTCATTTCTAAGCTTCTTCTTTTGTTTTTCTGAAATACGACCATCATACTTAATTAAAGTATCTTCAATATTATCTAACATCTTATCAATTTGACGTTCATAAAAATCATATTGCTTATCTTCTAATTCCTTTTTCTCTGTTTCTTTCTTAGAATCATTAATAACCATTGATGTAGCAAAAGCTAAATTAAATACTTCAGAACTTACTTTTTCATCTTCCTCTATAATAGGAGTTTCTTCTTCAATAACTATTTCTTTTACTTCTTCCTCATCTTTAACTTCTTCCTTAACTTTTACATCTTCCTCAGTATCTATTACTTTAGCATTATCTGTTACTTCTTCTTTATGACTATCTAAAACTTCATCTTTTACATCACTATCTATCTCTTTAATCTCTTCTTTAATTTCTTTTAATTTAGGAAGTTCAACAACTATTACATCTTCATCATTTTTTATAACTGGTCTTTCATCTTCTTTTAAATTTAATTCATCTTTTACTTTAGGTTTAACATCTTCCTTTTTATCTTCTAAAGGAGTAACAATATCTAAAACTGCTTTACCAGCTATCATACCTCCTACAATAGCTGTATTTTTAATTTCTTCTTTAATACTTGGCTTAGGTATTTCATCGACATTTTGAACCATAAAAAATGGCTTTTCTAAAACTTCTTCCTTAACTTTATTATTATCAGTACTAATAACTTTATCTTCTAATTTAACCTTAGGTTTAACATCTTCTTTAACTTTTAATTTCTTCTTTAAAGGAGTAGCAATAAAATAAGTATCTTTATTCTTAACTTCTTTATTAGATTTCTTAATATCACTTATCTTAGGCATTAAAGGATTTTCTAAAACTTCTTCTTTAACAACTTTTTCTATTTCATTCTTTAATTCTTTTACAGTTTCTATTCTTTTCCTATCAATATCTTTCTTTAAAATAGGAACAATCTTTTCCTTTAATTTAATAATCTTTTCTTCTAATTCTTTATTAACATCCTTTATCTTTAACTTTTCATCTTTATATTCTTTTTCTTCTAAATATTCATTAATAAGTTGATCAATTAACTCATCACTTAAAACAACTACATTATCTAACTTACTATTTTTTAAATTACTTAATTCTTTATTAGTTAACTTTAAAATAACTTCATTACTATTACTACTATAATCATTCCCATTACTAATAGGGGTATCTGGTAAAGTAGCATTATCCTTATTACTTATATCTTTCTTATTTATATTATCTTTATTAACTTGTTTTTCTTCTTTACTTAAATCTTCTAATATTTCTTTATCTTTTCCAAATAATCTTTTTATAAAAGAAGTAATTCCTAAAAAGATATGTAAAAAGAAATTAAATATTTTTTTAATAAAAGATTCTTCTTTCATAAAAAAATCACCTTCTATAATTTTATCATATATCATCATTTTTAAACACAAAAAAGGAGTTGTCCCCCTGAAGAACAACTCCAAAAAGAATAAAAAGGGGTTGGCTAGTGTGATACTAGCACCAATTCGCCTTTAAGTGAATTGGTACTTCATATATTAACTTTTTAAGCTATTTTTGTCAACGATTTTACCAAATAATTTTCAAAAAAATTAACTTTTTTTCCCTTAAATCCTTCAGCTATAACTTGAGGTAAAAAGGTATTTTTTAGATATAACTAATTCTTATAAATAACTTAACTTATACTTATAATAAAATACTTTAAGCTATTTTAATATCTTATAAAAACAAATGTATGATATAATTAAATTGGTGATAGTTATGGATTTAAATTTAGTAAAAGGTGTAGGTGAAAAAGCCATTGAATATTTAAGTAATTTAAATCTATATACTATTAATGACTTATTATTTTATTATCCATATCGTTATAATTTTATAAAAGTAATTCCTCTTTTAGAAGCTCCAGATGATGTAACAGTTACAATAAAGGGAATTGTAGATACTGAACCAAGAGTAAGCTATATTAATAAGAGTTTAAATAAAATGGTCTTTCGTATTAATACAGATGGCTATTTAGTTAATGTTACTATCTTTAATCGTAGTTTTTATAAAAGTAATTTAAAACTAGGTCGTATGATTAATTTAATTGGTAAATATAATCGTCAAAAAAATACTTTTACAGCTAGTGATATTAAGTTTGAAATAATTAGAGATTTTAAAATAGAACCAGTATATCATTTAGTTAAAGGAATAAAATCTAAAGGTTTATCTAAGTTAATAAATGAATGTTTTAATATGAATGTCGAAGTAGAAGATTATATTCCTAAGTATATTGTTGATAAATATAAATTTATGAACAAACTAGAAGCCGCTTATAATATTCATTTTCCAAGTAATATAGATATATTAAAAAAAGCTCGCTTAAGAGCTATATATGAAGAATTCTTTATCTTTATGTTTAAAATGAATTACTTAAAACATCAATATGATTTAGATAATGTTGGTCTAGGTCGAGAAGTTGATCGTCTTAAAGTAGATGAATTTATTAATACTTTACCTTTTAAATTAACTAAAGATCAATTAGAATCTGTAAATGATATATATAATGATTTATTATCTCCTAAAAGAATGAATCGTCTTATCTTAGGAGATGTTGGTAGTGGTAAAACATGTGTTGCTAGTATTGGTATGTATATTAATTATTTAAGTGGTTACCAAAGTTCTTTAATGGCTCCAACTGAAATCTTAGCAAGACAACACTATGATAGTATTTCCTCTATGTTTAAAAATACTAATATTAAAATAGCACTATTAGTAGGTAGTATGAAAAAAAGTGAAAAGAACAAAGTATATCAAGAATTAAAAGAAGGTCAAATAGATATATTAATAGGTACTCATGCTTTAATAAGTGAAGGAGTTATCTTTAATAACTTAGGATTAGTTATAACAGATGAACAACATCGTTTTGGTGTTAACCAACGTAGTAATTTACAAAATAAAGGTATTAAAAGTGATGTTTTATACTTAAGTGCTACGCCAATACCTCGTACCTATGCTTTAACAATTTATGGAGATATGGATACTTCAATTATTAAAACTAAACCAAATGGTCGTAAAGATATTATTACGAAGATAGTAAAAGAAAAAGATTTAAAAGATGTTTTATTTCATATGGTTGAAGAAATAAAACTAGGTCATCAAATATATGTAGTAGCACCTTTAATCGAAGATGAAGATGGTGAATCAAATTTAAATGATGTAGTTAAACTTAAAGAAAAATTTGATACAGCATTTAATAATAAAATAAGAGTAGAAATACTTCATGGTAAAATGAAAAATGCTGATAAGGATGTTATAATGGAAGAATATAAAAATGGTGATATTAAAGTTCTTATTAGTACGACAGTTATTGAAGTAGGGGTTGACGTCAAGAATTCGACAATGATGGTAATCTTTAATGCTGAACGTTTTGGTTTAGCAACTTTACACCAATTACGTGGTCGTGTAGGTCGTAATGACGTTCAATCATATTGCTATTTAATTAGTAATTTAAATGTCGAAAGACTTAAAGTAATGGAAGAAAGTAATGATGGCTTTTACATAAGTGAAAAAGACTTTGAACTACGTGGTGAAGGCGATTTATTTGGTACTCGTCAAAGTGGTGATATGGTCTTTAAACTAGCTGATATAAGAAGAGATTTTAAAATCTTAGTTCAATGTAAAAAAGACTCTGATGAGTTCATAAAAACTAATCTTGTTAATAACTTTAATGATTATCCACAATTTAAAAACATTATTAAGGAATTAGAATTTATTGATTAAGATAATTTTTATAATTGTTATATTGACAAAGAATTTAAAGTAAGATATTATTTAAATAGCATGATAGATGTCATGCTAGATTGCTTTCACGATTAATGTGGAAGTAGATCAACCAAAACCCCCTGAAGGAGCGCAATAGCGCTCCATTTTTGTTGAAACCCTTTATTTATAAGGGTTTGCAAGGCAACCAAA
>CANQOR010000024.1 GCA_947625535.1 uncultured Bacilli bacterium | reverse complement strand
TTTTTCTATATGTTTTTATTGCAAGATTTATTTTCATTTCTTTTTTATTAACTGAAATTTAACTTTTCAATTGAAGTATTATAACATAAAATTATAGATTATTTTTTTATAATATGATATTATTTATAATAGGAAAGAGGTTAAAAATGAAAAATTTTGATGTTAAAAAATTAATAATCCTTATCGTTATTATTGCTGCCATAGTTGTTGCTATCGTCTTTGCTGTTAAAAAATTTAGTGGAAAGGAAGTTACTGAAGAAGAAAAAACAAATGCTGAGAATTTAGCTTTTGAATACTATGCTAATATGACTAGAGGTTATTCAACACCTTATAGCGGTTTAGATTATTTGTATTCCCTAGATAAAGTTACATATGATGATCTAGAAAAAGAAGTTGTCTTAAATATTGCTATTTCTTATGCTACAGATAATAATATAAATTTAGCTGTTCCAACTAATGTCATTGATGAACTTAAAGCTGCTACTGAATATAAATCTTTAAATGATTTTAATGTTTATGATGCTGAAGGTATTAGAACTGCTATTAAAGAATTATTTGGTGTTGATTTTACTAATACTTCTGCTTATAGCAGTGTAACATTTATGTATCGTTTCTACTATGATAGTAAATATGATGTTTATTTAGTAGAAAGAAATAATGTACCTGATAGTACTGAAACAGAAAGAAGAATCAATTATAAAATAATTGATACAGTTAAAAAGAAAGATAATATTGAAATAACATTTGCTATAGCTTATATGTATGATGATGGTTCTAAAGTAATGGTAGCTAATGACCCTAATGGTAATGAAATAATTGTTAAAGATGCTACTACTACAGATTTCCCAGAAGATAAAGTAGATAGTTTCACAAAATATAAAATTACTTTAAAACCTGGTGAAAAAGATAAATACGTATTTGATAGTTTTGAAAAATTAAAATAAAAAGATAAAACATCTAGTTCAAACTAGATGTTTTAATTTGTTTAAAATAAACTTAATTGATTACTTTCAGATAAGTTATCTAAGCAACCTAATGCTTTTAATTTTTCCATTGAACTTGTATTAACTTTACCTCTATCTCTTAAATCTTCCATTGATATAAATGGTCCACCTGCTCTTGCTTTAACTATTGCTTCAGCAACGTTATCACCAAGACCATCTAAGGCTCTAAAAGGTATTATTAAACCTTTACCATCTTCTGTGATAACAAACTTCTTACCATCACTCTTATCAACATCAATATTTTTAAAATAAAAGCCTCGTAAACACATTTCTAAACAAATACATAAAGTTTCTCTTGTATCTATTTCTTTATTACTTGCACTATTACCTTTAGCATCTATTTCATCTATCTTTTCTCTTATGGCATCTGCTCCTTTAATCATTGATTCTATATCAAATTGATCACGTCTTATTGAAAGATAAGCACAATAATACCATATTGGATGATGAACTTTAAACCAAGCTATTCTAAATGCTGATGTAACATAAGCTGTAGCATGAGCTTTAGGGAACATGTATTTTATTTTACGACAAGATTCAATATACCATTCTGGAATATTAGCTTCTCTCATTGCTGCAGCGTGTTCAGCCCAAGTAGTTGGATCTTTAGAAGCTTTACCTTTACGAACAAATTCCATTATTTTAAAGGCTTTAGCTGGTTTCATTCCCCAAGCTATTAAATTAACCATAATATCATCACGACAACCTATGACATTTCTAAATGGTACTTCTATCTTACCTTCTGCATTTGGTGTACATAAATCTCTAGCATTACCTAACCAAACATCAGTACCATGAGATAAACCAGATATTTTAATTAATTCAGCAAATGTTGTTGGTTTAGTTTCTTCAAGCATTCCAAGTAAGAATGATGTCCCAAACTCAGGTACACCTAAAGTTCCTGTTGGACAATACTTTCGTCCATTTTTATCTGTTAAACCTCGTAAGTCATATCTATCTACACCAAGAATTTCTGGACCAGTAAATATTTTCATCGTATCTAAATCACCTAAATCGATTTTAGTTACATCAATACCAGATAAATCTTGTAACATTCTAAGAACTGTTGGATCATCGTGTCCTAGTATATCTAATTTTAATAAATCGGCATCTATAGCATGGTAATCAAAGTGTGTTGTTCGCCATGCACTATTTGGATCATCAGCTGGATATTGGAAAGGTGTAAAATCCCAAACATCTTTATAACCTGGAACAACTACAATACCACCAGGGTGCTGACCAGTTGTCCTTTTAACACCTGTACAACCAACGCTAATTCTTTCTACTTCTGGTATTCTCACAAACGATTTAATTACACCTTTTTTCTTTAAATCATCTTTACCTGTAACTTGTAAACCATAGCTTTCAGCTTCTATCTTTAACATATCATGTAATCTTTCTTCATAAAAACCTTGAACATAACCAAATGCTGTTTTATCTGCTACTGTTCCAATTGTTCCTGCACGATAAACATTATCTGTTCCAAATAATACTTTTGTATATTCATGAGCTGAAGCTTGATTATCACCTGAGAAGTTCAAATCGATATCTGGAACTTTATCAGCATTAAATCCTAAGAATGTTGCAAACGGCATGTCATTACCTTCATGAATCATATCAGCGCCACACTTAGGGCATTTCTTCGCTGGTAAATCAAAACCTGATGGATAATCATCTACATAAGCTTTTCCATTTTCATCTTTAAATTCTGAATGACAACACTTTGGACAATAATAATGAGCTGGTAAACCATTACATTCTGTAATACCCATCATACTAGCAACAAACGATGAACCTACAGAACCACGTGATCCAACTAAATAACCATCATCATTAGAGTGCTTAACAAGTTTTTGCGCAATTAAATAAATAACGTCAAATCCTCCACCGATAATACCACCTAATGATGCCTTTGCTTTTTCTAATGCATCTTCATCACTTAGTTCTTCTTCACTTTCTCTTTTTAATTTATCACTCATTAACTTAACAACACCATCATAACCGCTCATAATTACTTCATGAATTTCTTGCGGTAAAATAGCATCCTTTTCTTCATCATTCAGTTCTGGATGTTCTAAATCAATTTTCTCTGACACTAACCCCATAATCTTATCACCATAAAATTCTTGTGCAATACGCTCTTCAATATTACGAGGTAACGGATCTCCATACATACTATGAGCTTTTTCAAATACCATATCACGACAAGTTTCTTGTGAATGTTCAATTATTGGTGAATAAGGTTTATCAGGATATACTACAACTTCTATCTCTTCTAACATATCAATAATCTTATTCGGATTAGTAACAACAATTTCCTTAATTAAATCTTTGTCCTTTAAGAAAGCAAACTCATCCATCATTTCTTTAGTAGTTCTAAAATATTGATTAGGAATATGTCCCCCTACTGGCATCTCTGAATCATTATAATTACCATTTAAAGAATATTCTTCATTTTTTTCTACAACAACCCCAGCTACCATTAATTTACGTAAAGCCGCTGAAACAGCTTTAATCTTTTCAGCTTCCCCATCTCTGCCTTTAAATGCTTCTTCTTCCGCAACATTTTTACTAGGAGCATAAATATAAGCAATATTAGTTGGTGTTATAGGTATTTTATTAATCTTAGTTAAAACATATATATATTTTAAAACTTTTTGTTCTACAAAATTTAAATTAATCCCTTGATCTTTACATTTATCTAAACATTTATCTATATTATCTAAATTATTATTTCTTTTACTACGTCCAGATAAATATCTAGCTAAAGGATGTCTTCCTTTACCAGGAACATTTTGATTAACAATTATCTCTCTATATAATCTATCTTCTTTATTAATATTATGAACATCTCCCGTTGCTACAATAAGTTTTCCACACTTCTTAGCACATCTTATAATCTTTTCTAGACAATAATATAAATGATCCATATTATTAATATCATGACCTCTTAATAAATGAGAATAATTCTCTGGAGGTTGAACTTCTATATAGTCATAAAACTTCATTGCTTCTATTAAATCTTCTTCATTTCTTGTTTCAGCTATATAAAATATTTCTCCATTTAAACAAGCACTACCTATTAATAAACCTTCTCTATTCTCTTCTATTAATTTTCTTGGTATACGAGCATTTCTTTGTAAGAAATTAGTATTAGCATAACTAACTATTTTAAATAAATTCTTAAGTCCTACTTTATTTTGAGCAATAAAAGTAACATGTTTAATATTATCATACATATTAGCTATATGTTCTGTAAAAGTCTTACTAGGAATATTTTCATACATTTGAACATTATCTTCATGACACCAAGGAAATTTCCAACGATATTCTTTATTACCATATTTTTCAAATGGATAGCCTAAATCTTCAGCTACTTCTTCCTCTTCTAAAGGTTTAAATACATAATTCTTTAAAGTTGATAATTCACCTATATGTTCTAACATTTTAGGATTATTTTTAAAACTTATTTCTTCTAATAAACCTAAATTATTTAAATCACTTATTTTCTTTATTCCCTTAATTTGATTTAACATCTTACTAAATATATAAGCTGTATTTTCAGAGTCGACATCAGCTCCATGGTGTTGACCTACATAAACTACAATAGTTAAAGATTTTTCACCAAAAGCATCGCTATATTTTATTTCTATATCATTTTCAGCTGGATGTAATTTAATTTCTGGTTCAAAATTAATTAAACTTACTCCATCACTAACTTCAATATTAAGATTTACTTTTTCTGTCTTAGAAGCTTTATGTAATGTTTCTAAATGATAAATATTACGATATTTTTTAACTCTTTCTTCTGTACTAATATCTATATCATAGTACTCTTGCTTTTCACATTTTAAAACTTCTTCACCATCTATCGTAATACTTTTAAAAGATTCCCCTATTTCAGCATCAATTATTTTACCGTTTATACCAGCGTTTTCATTAACAGTTTCATCATCTTCATCATCTGCTTCACCAGTATCAATACCATAGAATTTGCCTAAAGCTTTTAAACTATGTTTTTTTAAATCTCTATTAATAACTCTTGATAACATTAATGTATCTATAATAGGATTATTAACTTTACCTAAATCATACTTATAATAAGCCATATCTATCATATTTTTATCGAATCTAGCATTATGAGCTACTAAAGGCAAATTACCAATCCATTCTTTGAATCTTTTAATAACTTCTTCTTCAGTAGGAGCATCTTTAACATCATCATCAGATATATCAGTTACAGCTGTAATTTGTTCATCTATATGATGTCCAGGATTAATTAGTTCATCAAAACGATCAACAACTTCCCCATTATGAACTTTTACTCCACCAATTTCAATCATTGAATCCCCAAGTCCAGGATTAAAACCTGTTGTTTCTGTATCGAATACAACATAAGTATTATCTTCAATATCTTCATCATTTGGATTAAAACATACATTTAAATAAGATTCACACATTTCTAGTTCAGCACCATAACCAGCTTTAAAGAATTGTAAATTTTTCTTTTCTTCTTCAGCTTCTTGTATCATTTTTTCTATTTCGGCAATGCCTTCTTCGTTGCCACTACTTTTAATTTCTTCTAAACTAGCTTTAAGTTCATCTATCTTCGCTTGTGCTTTTTTCTTTAACCCTTTATTAAAAGATGTAACTTCTCCAAAAACATGAGGAAAAGACTGACAACAATCATGGTCAGTTATAGCTATTCCACGATGTCCCCATTCCATTGCTTGTTTAACTAGCTTAACTTCATCACACACTCCATCCATCTGACTCATCATTGTATGAGCATGTAATTCAACTCTTTTTTCTATAGCATCATCAATTCTTTTGAATGATGGAATATTTTCTAATTTATCATAACTTCTAAAATTAAATACTAAATCTCCTGCAAACCCATCAAAACGTACTTGTCCTTTAAAACTCCACCAAGTACCATCTTTTAATTCCTTAGCTTTATTTTGAAAATCCTCTTCATCTTTAGCAAAAGACTTAGCTAAAATACTTGAAGTATTATCACTTAACTTCAAAGTAATTAAAAATAAATCACGACCATCTTTCGTCTTTAATTGATTAAACTCAGAACCAAATATGTAAGCTTCTAAATGAACATTATTTTCTTCACGATCTATACTATCTATCGTTACAACTCCCTCTCTTGAATAATCAATCTTCTTCCTAGGAGTCCATCCATTCCTACCATTACTACTACTTTCATTAAAAGTATACTCAGTTACATCTATTTCACGATTACGATCAGCTTCTATTTCATCTTGTATCTTCTTTTCATTTTCTTTATTAATAGCTGTCGTAATCTCCATTTCATAAAAACCTAATTCAATTAAACCATCTACTAAACCTTTAATTTCCTTTTGTAACATATCATATTCTTCACTTTTACTATCAAGTTCAATAATAATAAATTCATCATCTATAGATATATTTTTATTTTCTAAAGAAACTAAAGAAGGTCTTTTAACTATTAAATCACCTAATAAAACCTTAAAAGCTTCTAAGATATCATTATCTTCCATATCATCATAAATAAAATTAATATGACAAGGTTTACCTTTAAGACCTTTTTTAGCTGTTTTAACAAGTTCTAATGTTGCTACAGGATTAATTGGTCTATCATTATTAATAAACACTTCAAAAGACTCTTTTTTCTTATTTACAACAACTCTAGTAATACTAGCTTCACTAAAATTATTATCCTTATCTTCAAAACCAATACTATCAAAAAATCTTCTTAACTTATCCTGCATAACACTTCACCTACAATTTTTCTATATTTGAAACAACAATCTGATACTTATCTAATCTTCTTGTTACTTGACCTCTTACATGAACTAAATCATCTTTCCTAACACTTGTTAAATACCTATTATTTTTAGGGAAAACAATAAAATCCGTTTCCCCAGTTTCATCACTACCTAGTATGAAACCCATATCTTCCCTTTTTTTAGTCTTAATTTTCCTAATACTACTTATTATAACAACTAAGTCGACATATTTATCAAAAAACTTCTTCATATCTTTAATTTTCATAACATCTTTTTGATATTTACTAGCTGGATGATTAGTTACATAATATCCAAAAGTACTAAGTTCTCTAGCCATTAACTCATTTTCACTAAATTCACTTTCTCTTTCATAATTAGGTTTCATAACTAAAGATTCATCTAAATCACTACATAACATTGCATAATCTAAAGCACTATCTATACTACTATATAAAGTTTTATGATTTACATCAAAATCTCTAAAACAATCTGCATCTATTAAACTTTCTATTGTTTTACGATTAACACTTTTACCATAAGTTCTAGCTACAAATTGATAAAAATCAACAAATCTACCATTTTCTTTTCTTTCCATTATAATATCATTAACAGCCGAACTACCTACATTATGAATAGCATTTAAAGGAAGTAATAAAGCATTATTTTTAATAACATAATAATTCATACTAACATTAATATTTGGTTTAAATACTAAAATATTCTTCTTTTTAGCTTCATCTATATATTCCTTTGTTTTTATATCACTACCAATACTCATATTAAGTAAATTAGCAATAAAAAACACTGGATAATTAGCTTTTAAATAAGCCATTTGATAACCTATCAATGCATAAGCTACTGAATGCGCTTTATTAAATCCATAATTAGCAAACTTAATAATTAAATCATATACTTCATTAGCTTTCTCTTTTGAATAACCATTACTTATAGAACGTTTAACAAATACTTCACGTTCCTTTTCCATTACATCATGTTTCTTCTTACTCATAGCACGTCTTATATTATCAGCTTCAGCAAAAGTATAATTACCCATTCTAACTAATACTTGCATAATTTGTTCTTGATAAATCATAATACCATAAGTAGGTTCTAATATATCTTTTAAAGATTCATCTGGATATATAACTTTTTCTTTGCCTTCTTTTCTTTTAATAAAAGAATCAATATTTTGCATAGGTCCTGGTCTAAATAAAGCTACTGCTGCTATTAAATCATCAAAACTATCAGGTTTTAACTTTCTTAAGAAATTCTTCATACCTGAACTTTCATATTGAAATATTCCCTCAGTATCAACATCTTTAAATATTTGTAAAGTCTTCTTATCATCTAACTTAATATTAGCTAAATTAATATCATAACCAATTTCTTTATTAATTAACTTTAAAACATTTTGAATAATTGTTAAATTTCTTAGTGCTAAGAAATCCATCTTAATTAATCCTAAATCTTCTAAGTACTCCATCGTTACTCCCGTTAATAATTCTTCACCATTTAAACAAACTGGTATTACATCATCTAAACTTACGGAAGAAATAACTATTCCTGCAGCATGTGTACTAATATGTCTTTTTAATCCTTCTAATTTAAAACTAACTTGATATACTTTTTTTATTTCATTATTATTATCAATAAATTCTTTAACATACTTATTATTTAAATTATCTTTTAAACTAGCTTTGGAATCTAATAAATTACTTAATCTATCTATTAAATTACTATCAACATCTAAACATTTTCCAACATCTCTAATTACTTGTCTAGCTCCTAAAGTCCCAAATGTCATTATATTAGCAACTTTATCGTTACCATATCTACCCTTTACATAATTAATAACTTGATCTCTTTTAGTATATTCAAAATCAATATCTATATCAGGCATTGTAATACGTTCTGGATTTAAAAATCTTTCAAATAATAAATCATACTTTAAAGGATCTATATTTGTAATACCTATAGCATAACTAACTAATGACCCAGCAGCAGATCCTCTACCAGGACCTACTAATATATCATTCTTCTTAGCAAATTTAACATAGTCATAAACAATTAAAAAATAATCAACAAATCCCATCTTATTAATAACATTTAATTCCATTAATAATCTATCACTATATTCTTTAGGAATATTATTATTTAATCTTTTTTCTAAACCTTTTTTACATAAAGAGCATAAATAACCATAAGAATCACTAATCTTATCATCATAATGAGGAATATAATTCTTATCTTTAGGAATAACTAAATCAATTAACTTACTAAATTCTTCTACTGTCTTAGCATCTTCATCTTTTACTTCTTTATCTAAATAATTATCACTATAACTAGAAAGATCTACCTCTTCACCCGTATCAATCTTTCTTAAAATACTCATATATTTAACATCTTGAAAATTAAATGTACATATCTCATTAATATAAACAATCTTATTATTTAAAAGCATTCCATTACTTTTCTCATAATCATTTCCATACCCAATATATAAATCTTTATATATCTTTTTAACTTCATCATAAATACTTATACTTTTATAAGGTACAATACATATTATATCTTTTACATAACTCTTTAAATCAATATAACTAATATCTCTTCCTTGAATAATAGTATTAATTTTAAGTAAATTTTGATATCCATTATAATTTTTAGCATACAAATAAATATTATTAGTACCAATTAATACATTAAGTCCTATAATAGGTTTTATCTCATTATTTAAACAATTATTATAAAAACACATACTACTAAATAAATTATCATCAAGTATTCCACAAGTAGTAATATTATGTTTCTTTAAATATTCAATTAAATCAGGTATTTTGATTAAACTCTTAAGTAATGAATAATCACTTTTAATTCCTAATGGAATATACATAATATCACCAACTTTCTACACCTATTATAACATAAACCATTTTAAATAACACGAATATTTGTATGATTTATATAATTTTTTACTATATAAAACATTCTAGCTATAATAACCCATTATAATAAATATTAAAAAACTAACAAAAGTATATATATTTTCTAAAAATGTGATTTTTAAGGTCTAAATTCTTTCTAAAAATGTGATTTTTTGTGTTGATTTTCTTTCTAAAAATGTGATAAAATTGAGTTGGAGAGTGATAATATGGCCGAATTAAAAAGAAAAATTGATAAATATTTGATCGATTGGAAAAATTCGACAGACAAAAAGCCACTAATAATTAAAGGAGCTAGGCAAATTGGTAAAACAACATCTATAGAAAAATTTGGTAAAGAGAATTATACTTCATTTATTGAAATTAACTATGTTTCTATGCCACAATTCAAACAAATATTTCAAGATGGCTATACAACAGACAAAGTTATTAAAAATATAAGTTTGTTAAACAGTGAATTTAAATTTATTCCTGGAGAAACTTTAATATTCTTCGATGAAATGCAAGAATACGCAGACACTGCTACTTCTTTAAAATTTTTTCATGAAGATGGAAGATTTGATGTTATTTGTTCTGGTTCTTTAATGGGGCTTAATTATAACCAAATACATTCAAACAGTGTTGGTAACAAAGAAGACTACACTATGAGATCACTAGACTTTGAAGAATATTTATGGGCTAAAGGATATAGTGATGAACAAATAGAAGATTTGTACAAATGCATGAAAGAAGTTAAGCCACTAACAAACACACAATTTGAGGTTATGATGGACAATTTCAAAGATTACTTAATAACTGGAGGAATGCCTGAAATTGTAAGTAAATTTATCGATAATAAAAATTTTAGTGGCATATTAGCTGCACAACAAAAATTATTAGTTGATTATGAAGAAGATATTACTAAATATGCTGGTAGTCTAGATAAATCAAAAATATTAGATGCTTATAAAAGAATTAAAATATTTCTAGGAAATAATAATAAAAAATTTCTAATTACGAAACTTAAAGATGGTGCTAGAAACAGAGAATACATTGGAGTTATAGATTGGTTAAATAGAGCTGGAATAATAAATATAAGTTATTCTCTTGACCACTTAGAAATGCCATTAAGAGTAAATTTCAATCCCGATAACTATCGCCTATATTTTGGAGATACAGGATTGTTAATAGGATCTCTTGATGAAGAATCTCAAAAAGATTTAAGAAACAATCAAAACTTTGGTACATACAAAGGAGCTTTATATGAAAATATAGTTGCCGAAATGCTTACTAAAGCTGGTTTTGACCTATTCTTCTACAGAGATGACAAAAATAAAATTGAAATGGATTTTATAATAAGAGATGAACAAAGTATAATTCCAGTAGAAGTTAAAGCATCAGATAATGCTACATATTCATTAAATAAACTAATTGAAGAAAAACAATACAAAAATGTTAAATATGGTATAAAATTATGTAATAAAAACATAGGTTTTAATGGTAAATTCTACACATTCCCATATTTTATGACTTTTTTTCTAAAAAGATTTTTAGATGAAAAAGACAAATAAAATTTTATTAATACACAAAAAGAACATTGAATATAACTCAATGTTCTTTTTATTTTTTTATCATTTTACAATTAAATTATTCAAACGTTATCAATGAATCCATGCCAATATTTTCTTCATTTACTTTTTTGCCGCATAATATTTTCATGTTTTCAAATTGATTTTCTGTAACTTGAAGCATTCTAACATTACCTCTAGAAGGCATATTAACGCCTAACTTAATTTCGTGTTTCCTAACGTCATCTGCATTTTTACAAATTCTTGCATATACAGAGTATTGAATCATAAAATAACCATCATCCAATAAAAATTTCCTAAACTTAGAATAAACTTTTTTGTCACTTTCTGTTACAACTGGCAAATCAAACATAACATCAGAAACTTTTCCGGATACTATTCATTAACATTAAGTAAATATTTTATTCTATCAACCCTAAATTCTCGGCGACGAATAATTCTTCTTGAACCTCTTTTTGCTCTTCTTTCTAAATTTTTACTCTCTCCTGTTTTTTGAACTTCACCAGGTGAAAATATTTTTACACCAACATCAATAATATGATTAGGATTATTATCTTCATCTAATCTAACTAACCCCCATCCTACTGAGCTAATTCCAATATCTAAACCCAATGTATATTTTTCTTGCTTCATAAACTCCTCCTGAGACAATTATATCATACATATCATATATTTCTAAGATAAAAAAGAACCCCTTTCAGGGTTCCTTTTATCTTTCTACATCAATATAGCATTCATGACCATTTAAGTCATATTTTTCTTGTAAATTATCTTTTTTAACTATATCTAAAGATAATGTTTCATTCTTAATATAATCATTAAATTCTTTAACACAATTATCTAAAACATCATCACCACTATAATATAGTGTAATACGATCAGCTACATTAAAGTCTTTATTCTTACGTAATTGTTGTACTTTAGATACCATTTCACGAGCTATACCTTCTAATACTAACTCATCAGTTAATGTTGTATCTAAAATAATAAAATTATTATTTTCCATACCAACATTAAATCCTTCTTTAGAAGCTATACGAATTTCTACCATATTAGAAGTTATTTCTTTTTCTTCATTACCTAATTCTAATTTTATTGAATTACCTTTTTGTAAAGAGCTTATTTCTTCTACATCTAAATTCTCTAACTTAGTTTGGAATTCCTTAATTAATGGTCCAAATACTTTACCAACTTCTTTAAAATTAGGTTTTACTGAAATATTCATATAATCATTTAAATCATCTACAAAAGATACTTCTTTAATATTTAATTCTTCAGCAATTAAAGGTACTAAGTCAGCAATTAATTCCTTATTTTTACCATCTAATAAAGCCTTAGATAATGGTTGACGTACTTTTATCTTAGCTTCTTCACGTACATAACGACCAATAGAAATTAAATTACGAACTAAATCCATTCTTTCTTCAATATGTTCATCTATTAACTTCTTATTAACTTTTGGATAATCAGTTAAATGAACAGATTTTTCATTAGTTAAATTACGATATAATTCTTCAGCAATAAATGGTGTAATAGGTGCTATTAATTTAGCTAAACCTACTAATACTTCATAAGTAGTAATATAAACAGATTTCTTAGAATTATCTAATTTACTACCCCAAAATCTATTCCTATTTCTTCTAATATACCAGTTAGATAAATCTTCAGATACAAATGATGCTAAATAATGAACTACTTTATTTAAATCATATTCATCAAATGAATCTCTAACATCTCTAACTAATTTATTATACTTAGATAATAACCATTTATCTATTTCTTCACGTTTACTATAAGGAACTTTACATTCATCAGTATCTATTCCATCAATATTAGCATACATAGCAAAGAAACTATATGTATTCTTAAGTGGATTAAAGAATTTAGAATAAACTTCTTTTAATCCATCTATATCAAATTTTAATGGTGTCCATACTGGTGAAACATAAGGTAGATAAAATCTTACTGTATCTGCCCCATATTCTTTTATTGTTGTAAATGGTTCAACTATATTACCACGAGATTTACTCATCTTTTTACCTTCAGCATCTAGTAGTAAATCATTAACTAAAACATTCTTAAATGGTGAACAACCTTTAACAAATGTTGAAATTACCATTAATGTATAGAACCATCCTCTTGTTTGATCAATACCTTCACAAATAAAGTCTGCTGGGAATTGACTTTCCCATAATTCTTTATTTTCAAATGGATAATGATATTGTGCAAAAGGCATTGAACCAGAGTCAAACCAACAATCTAAAACATCTGGAATACGACTCATAGCTTTACCACATTTAGGACATTTTAAATGTACATTATCAATATATGGTTTATGTAAATCAAAGTCTTTACCTATTTTTTCAATAGCCATTTCTTTTAATTCAGCAATTGAACCTACCATATGAGTATGTCCACATTCACATTTAAAATATGGAATTGGACTACCCCAATATCTACTTCTTGAAACATTCCAATCACGAGCATTAGCTAACCAATTAGCAAATCTCTTTTCTCCAACATAAGCTGGATACCAATTAACTTTAGAATTAGCTTTAACTAATTTATCAGTCATTTTACTAACTCTAATATAATAACTAGGCATTGAATAATAAATAAGTGGTGTATCACATCTCCAACAATGTGGATATTCATGAGATATCTTTTGACGTTTAAATAATTTACCATTTTCTTTTAAATATTCAACTACTTCTTCATTAACATCATGAACAAATTTACCATCCCATAAACCACCAACATAACATCCATCTTTACCTACTGGATTAAGATATGGTAAATCATATTTTTTACCTACATTAGCATCATCTTCACCAAAAGCAGGAGCAATATGAACAATGCCTGTTCCATCTTCCATAGTTACATAATTATCACAAGTAACAAAGAATCCTTTTTTATCTACATCAAATGAAGGAATTAATTGTTCATATTCCATATATTCTAAATCAGTACCTTTATATTCTTTTAATACTTTAACATCTTCCCCTAAAATATTATTTACTAAAGCTTTACCTAAAATAAATTTTAATCCTTTAGATTCAACTAATACATAATCTTCATTTGGATTAACGCATAAAGCTACATTAGCAATTAATGTCCAAGGAGTAGTTGTCCAAGCTAAGAAATAAACATCTTCATCTTTTTTCTTAAAAGGCACAATAACTGTAATAGCAGTATCTGTTTGATAGTTTTGAGCAACTTCATGAGTAGCAAGTCCAGTACCACAATGTGGACAATAAGGAACTACTCTTGTACCTTCATAAAACATATCTTTTTCAAACATCTGTTTTAAAATCCACCATTCAGTTTCAATATATTCATTTTTATATGTAAGATATGGATTTTCTACATCAAAGAATTGACCCATTTTTCTAGTTAAATCTGTAAAAGCACTTTCATTTTCTCTAACACTTTTACGACATTCTTCATTGAATTTTTCAACACCTAATTCTTCGATTTCTTTCTTAGATGAAATACCTAATTTCTTTTCTACATGGTTTTCAATTGGTAAACCATGAGTATCCCAACCTATTTTTCTAATTACTCTTTCACCATTCATAACATGGTATTTAGTAATAGTATCTTTTAAGTTCTTAGATACCATATGATGTAATCCTGGAAAACCATTAGCAAATGCTGGTCCATCATAAAAGACAAAATCTTTACTATTTTCTCTTAATTTAACTTGAGCATCATGCATAGCATTAATACTTTTCCAAGAATCAGAAATAGTATTTTCAACTTCACTTACTGGTCTTTTATCTAATTCTTTAAAATTTTTCATTTTTTCTCCTCCATTTCAAAATTTAAATCAGTTAAATGTTCACCATCATATCCATAATGAGTATAAATACTAGCTACATCTAACGTAACTGTATCTTCTTTTTTGATACCTAACTTTTCTAAGCAATCATAAACTTCTTTTTCTGATGATCCTTCTATTTCCATATATTCAGGGATTAATGGCCATCTATCTAAATCAACTTCTACTCCATCAAGAATATATTGTGTTCTTTTATTTTGTTGAAATCCTCTATTTTTATACCCTAATACTTCCAATAATTCATTAGCTTTATCAAAATCAGATACTTCTATTTCTAATTCTTTAGTACCATCAATTGTTTTACTTTCTAAATCCTTTATTGTTATAGTTGATTTCACTCCATTACTTCTAAGTCTAATCCATTTATTGGGAGACTTTGGTTTTAAATCATAAACATATCTTTGTTGTAAACTAGAAAACTTTAATGTAGCTCCTAAATCTTCTAATTTTTTAACCATTTCATCATGATTTATTTCTAATACTCTAACTTCATATTCTGTATTCATAAATCCCTCCAATAAAAAAATTCATAATCTAAGGACGAGTTATACCCGTGGTACCACCTTAGTTTATGAATTATCATACACTCAAACTCTTAACGCGAGCAACGTTTACTTCTACTTATTTCAAAGTAACACATTAGAAGTGATTTACAATATTCTTTCATTCATTACTATCTCACCTACCAAGTAACTCTCTTTAAACTACTTAAATATTGCCGTCTTCATCAATTGCTTTACGAAAACTAGTATACAACAAATTAACTTATAAAGTCAAATTAAAAATAATGCCCTAAAGCATTATTTTAAAAATTTTAACTTCCTATATCTAGTTATACCAAATATACCAAAACTAATACCAGCTACAATAGTACCTATAATAGCAATATCTGCTGTATTAGGATTTTCAACATCAAAGATAACTTCAATAGTAACATCACTTGCTGGCATCGTAAATTTACCATCTTTTACTTCAATAACATTACCTTCTTTATCTGTTACTTTAATTTCTTTTACCTTATATCCAAAACTAGGTATTATTTTAATAGTTTGTTCTTCATTTGAATAAGATTCACTGCTTACTTCTACTTTACCTTTGCCTTCAACTTTAACATCTATATTATATTTTACTGCGTAAGTTTCAATATAACTTATGGCTTGGAAACAAGAATTGTAACTTCCTCTTGTTAAAGACTTTGGACAAGCTACATTTAATACTTCATTATTAAATACTGAAAAACCACCAGGTATCTTAGTTAAACTATAATATACTGAATCATTATAAATTGTTTGAACAATATTTCCTTCTAAATCAAATACCACTATTTCACTTTGAGAATCACCATAATAATAATTTTCATAATAAAGACCTAAAGCAACAATATAATTATCAACTATTATTGTATTTATTAAGCCAAAATAATCATCGCGATTATCAAATGTTTTATCCCATACAACATTTCCATCTTTATCCATTAATGTTAGATATGAATCACTACAAGTATCAGTTCTTTTTTCAAAATTTAAAGAACTAGTTAATATATTTTCCGATTCTTCACACCCATAATTAACACTACCAAATATACGATATTCACCATTAGTATCTGTAGAAACATAGTTTCTTCTTTGATCTACTTCTTCATAAACAAGATCCATTAGTTCATCTAAATTATAAAGTTCATCAAAATACTTTTTCATATTAGCAGTACTTGCTCTTAAAGTACTATATTTCTTAAAATTTTTGTCTATTTGAACAATCATAGGATTATAATCATAATCATCATAAGCTAAGATACTTAATTTATCATCAATTGCTGTAAAATACTTAGCGCCATAATTTGGATAATTATAATCAAATCTATAATTTAATTCTTCATTAAAAGTATAATCATCGACTAAATCTAAATTTTCGTCTATTTTAAGAATATGATAATTGATATCTTCCATATTATAGGGAGCTATGGATTGTGGAGCTGGTTCATCATAAACATCTACAAATAAATATAAATATTCATCATCTGTAGCAGCGTCTAAAACATAATATTTATCATCTATATCATATTGTTCTAATAGTTCTTCACTATGCGAATAATAATATAAAGGTGTATATTCATTATAATTATCATAACTTCTTGGAGCTATATAAATATTTCCATCCTTATAATTTAAATTTCTTGAATATGGAATATTGTATTCTTCATATATTCTATCTTCAGAATCTTTTGTATCCCATAGTAAATTAAATGGGTCTTTGGCTGCGTCTACCTTTAAAGTAAACATAAATAACATTAAAAATATAACAAATAAATATCTCTTTTTCATAACTTACACTCCTATCATCTATCTATTTTCATCTTATCACTTACTATACACATAGTAAACATTCATTTTACTGTATTTACAACCACTTTTACAAAGAAAAATAATGCCCTAAAGCATTATTTTAAGAACTTAACTTTCCTATAATTTTTAATAATTAAACCGCCAATTAATACACTAAATATTATTATACCAGTAATAGACACAGCAGCTGTATTAGGGTTTTCTACATCAAAGATAACTTCAATAGTAACATCACTTGCTGGCATTATAAATTTACCATTTTTTAATTCAATAACATTTCCGTCTTTATCAGTAATTCTTATTTCTTTTAACTTATAACCAAAGTTAGCTTTAGTTACTATACTTTGTTCTAAGTCAGCAAATGATTCACTAGATACTTCAACTTTACCTTTACCTTCTACTTTTACTTCAATATTAAAAGGTATTTGATAAACTTCTGTTGTTGTATACATAGGACATTGATATAAATCATCCATACTGTCATCTGCTTGCATAGTATTAATACTATTTATAATTACAGAAGATTGACCTGCTACACCATAATTGCAATTATTTCTATCTATAACATTATTAGAAACAATAAAACCTGATGCTGAAGGAGTAATATGTAAATAACCTATTTGATCACTTTCAATAATTTGAACCACATTACCTTCTAAATCATAAACAACTATTTCTGTTTGTCCTTCCATTATTCCTAATGAAACCACATAATCATTAATTATTTTAACATTTAATAAAATATAATAATCTTTTAATTCTTTTTCCCAAATTTCTTTGCCATTACTATCTAATAAACCAACATAAGATCTTTCATCACAAGCCACAATAGGATTTACTCCTGTAACCACATTATCTCTTCGTGCTAAAGACCAAGCTATATCATCAGTACATGTACTACCACTATAAGCAATATATTTATCATTCTTATCTAAGCTAGCAATACCTAATTCTATATCCTCACTTATTGTTGCTATATCATAATAATTTTCAAAATATTTTCTAACTCTTGTGTTTTCAGGATTATATACAGGACTATAACTACTTAAATTTTCTAAGTCTGTATCTATTTTAAACATTCCATAGCCATATTGTAATAAATATAAATTATTATCAACTAATGACATAGAATTTAAACCGTAATTCTTAGCAATAGCACTTATCATTAAAAATCTTTCATCAGTATCATAAAGATCTTCTTCTGTAAATTCATATTCATTAACTACTTTAAAATTCATATCATATTTTACTATAGATACTAATGGCATATAACTAGCTACTCTAAATCTATAATTTTCATAAACCTGTAAAACATAAATATATGTTCCATCAGTTACACCATCTAAAATAACACTATTTTTAATTTGTTTTTCTTTTAAAACTTTACCATCTAAATCATAATTTCTCATTACTGTTTTAATAACACCAGTATCATAATTCATATCTAATTGAATAGTAACATACCCTTTATCATAAGCTAAATTAGTATCTATAATTGCCCCAAATTCATAAGATGTCATTTCATCTTCATTTTTCCAATCTAAGACAAAAGGATTATCTTTAGCTTTAACAACTCCCCCTATAAAAAATAAAATAATGACAAAATAACATAATAAAAATCTCTTTTTCATAACTTACACTCCTATCATAAATTAATCATATCAGTTAAATAATAAATAGTAAATCACCCTTAATCATATTTACAATTTATTTTACTTTAGAAATATTTACAATATATGTTATAATTAACTTATATAATAGGAGATGATAAATAATGGATAAAAATATATTTCGTGAATACGATATAAGAGGTGTATATCCTACCCAAATAAATGAAGAAGTTGCTTACATAGTTGGGCGTAGTTATGGTTCTTATATACAAGAAAAATTAAAAAGAAATTTATGTGGTGTTGGTAGAGACAATCGTCTTTCAAGCCCAACTTTAGCTCAAGAATTAATTAGAGGTATTAATGATTCAGGATGTAATGTTATTGATTTTGGTTTAGTAACTACTCCTATGTATTATTATGGTTGTCTAAAAACTAATGTTATTATTGGTGTTATGGTTACAGCTAGTCATAATCCTAAAGATGATAATGGCTTTAAATTTAGTTTTGATCATTTAGGTAATGCTCGTGGTGAACAAGTATATGACTTCCGCGATTATACACTAGCTGGTAAATTTCTAAGTGGTAAAGGTAAAACAACAAGTTTTGAAATAAAAGATTATTATAAAAGTTTTATAGAAGAAAATATTACTATGGGTAATCGTAAATTAAAAATAGTTTTAGATTGTGGTAATGGTACAACATCTTTATTTGCTAAAGAAATCTATTCTATGTTCCCTAACTTAGATATAACGATGATATGTGATAAAAGTGATGCTACCTTCCCTAATCACCATCCTGACCCATCTGTTCCTGAAAATAACAAAATGTTGATGGATAAAGTCTTAGAAATTGGTGCTGATATAGGTATTGGTTTTGATGGTGATGGTGATCGTGTTGGTTTTATCAATGAATTAGGTGAATATGTTCCTACTGATAAAGCAATGATTGCTTATATTAGAAGTATTAATGATAAAGTAAGCAATAAAAAATATTTATATGATGTTAAATGTAGTAAAGCTTTAGAAGATGAAATAATTAAATTAGGTGGTACACCTATTTGTTATCGTACAGGTAACTCATATACTAGAGCTGAAGTAAATAAAAAGAACTACCCATTTGGTGGTGAATATTCAGGACATCTTTACTTTAAAGATCGATGGCCATGTATTGATTCCGGTTTATATAATGGATTACGTATGTTAGAAATACTAAGTAATACTGATAAAAAATTTAGTGAATTATATGATAACATTAACATTTATTATAATACTCCTGAAATAAAAATACCTGTTTCAGATGATATTAAATTTAAAATAGTTGATATAGTTATTGAATATGCTAAAACAAAGAAATATAAATACCTAGATGTTGATGGTATTAGAGTTCAATTTGAAGATGGTTGGGCTTTAGTAAGAGCAAGTAATACTGGACCTAATTTAACCTTAAGATTTGAAGCTAACACTCATGAAAGACTAGCTAGTATTCAAAAAGAATTTGAAAAATTAGTTAAAGAAGCTATTGCTTCATATTAAAAGAAGTATTTTGATGTAAGTATCAAAATACTTCTTTTTTAGTACATAATATTTATATCGACATTACCCTTAATACCAGGTACTCTACCATTACTACACATTTGCCAGTACTTATATTCTCCTTGATATGAAGTATGATCTGTATAATGAGCTAACCAAATAGGATAACCAGTATCATACCAAACAGTCTCTAAATATCTTTTACTACTATATAAAGTACCTTCATATCCAGCATTAGCAATAGTATCTAAAAAAGCTTTAGCACTTTTTGTTAAACTATAAAAACTTTGATGAAATTCATTATAAAAAGACCAACTTTCCCAGTCATATGCTACTGGTAAATCTATCTTATAACCTTTTATTTGTTCTAATACCCATTCTGCATCTTGTCTAGCTGCTTTAATACTATTAGCATATGAATAAAAATAAATACCTACAGGTATACCTACTGAATTAAAACCTTCAATATTTTGTTTAAAAGTCTTATCTACAAAATATTCTTCTTCTATTCCTCTAGTACTACCTACTCTAATAAAAACAAATTCTATACCAGCATCTTTAACTTTTTTAAAATCAATATCTCCTTGCCAAGAAGATACATCTATTCCTATCTTATTAGTATCTGTTTTATAATCCTTAATAACATCTTCAATATAAGTATAACTAGGTTCACTATTACTAGAACTATTATTTGTTTTAGGAGGTCTTTCTTTAACATTTAAAGTAAACTCTTGTGTAGTTACATTATTACTAGCATCAGTTGCTTTAAATATTAATTTATACTTACCTACTTTCTTCGTATTATAATCCCCTATTATTTCACATTTAGGATTATCATCATAATTATCAGCACAAGTAATATCTTCTAATAATTTACCATTATAATCAGTATAAACTGTATATGAACTACCTAACCATATAACAGGTTTAATATCATCTACAACATTAACTTTATAACTATAAGGTATCTTAATACCTTCTTCATTAATATATTCAAAATTAACTTCTTTTTCCCCTAAATCTTCTGTATCTATTAAATAATCATCTACTATTTCACCATTAATATCTTCTATCATATCTGATACTTTTACATCTTCTAAAATAGAAATAGACACATCATCTTTTAAAGATACCTTAACAATAGCTTTATTTACTTTTTCTTCATTATCTTTATCTTTTTTTAATTCTAAATACTTAGGAATTAATACTGTTGTAATTAAAATAACATTTATTATTAAACATCCAATTAATATTATAAATAAATGCTTTCTTTTCATCTTTTCACTCCTAACTATTAGTTTCTTCTTTTTTTTCTTCCTTATTCTCTTCTTTATTTTCTTCTTTTTCTTCTTTTATTTCTTCTTTCTTCTCTTGTTTAGGAGCCATAAACTCTTTTAAATCAATTAACTTCATATGAGGATATAAAGAACCTAAATCTACATAATAATTAGATGAATTATTCTTATCTATAACTACTATTATATCTTTTCTCCCATATCCATTAATAGCATCACTTATATTAACATAAGTATCTTCACTATCAAAAACATATTCCTTATTATCCTTTGGATTTAAATATTTACATCTTAATTTAAATGGTATTTGTTTCTTTATTTTACGTCCTTGATTATTATACATTACATCTGTAATACTAGCTTTAATATAAAAGCCTTTATTATATAATTTATTTATTCTATTTTTATTTTTTAAATATTTTTTAGCATTTTTAAAATTAAATTTAATTAATATTAAAGAAATAATAATTCCTACTATAATAAATATCCAATGATTATTTTTAATCATTTTACTAGGATTATACATATCATACTTAATTTTAACTTGATCATTAACCGTAAAATCTTTACCTACATTAATTACTTGTGTATACTTCTCTTTATCTACTATATAAGATACTTCAGCTTTATATTTATTATTAGTAAATTTTAAACTAGATATTGTACCAGTTCTAGTAATAGCACGTTGTTCTAATATCGTATCATATATACCTAAACATATACATAGTATTAACAAAGTAAATCCTAAAAAAGTTAATAAAACATTTAAAGTATTCCTTTTATTTAAAAGAGTATCTTTCATATAACACCCTATCCTATTCTTTATAATTATCTATTCTCTTTAATTATAATATTTTCAAATAATAAAGTAAATAAAAAAGGAGTATTACTCCTTTATATCACCATCTAAGCTAAAACTTTTAGCATCAGTTATTAAAACATTAACTATTTGACCTATTTTATCCTTACCATTAGTTATATTAACTAATTTCATTGTATCAGTATATCCAAATACTTTTGTATTATCTTTTTCACTAATACCTTCTATTAAAACAGGTACTATTTTATTTATATATTTTTTATTAGCAGCTAAACTATAAGAATTAACTAATTCATTTAATTCTTGTAATCTATTCTCTTTAGTCTTCATATCTATTTTATCTTCCATTTTAGCTGCTGGTGTTCCTTCTCTAGGACTAAATATAAATGTAAAAGCACTATCATACTTACATTTATTAACTACATCTAATGTTTCTTTAAAGTCTTCATCTGTTTCATTAGGAAAACCAACTATTATATCTGTTGTAATAGCACAATTAAGTATCTTATTTTTTATTCTATTAAATAAATCTAAATATTCTTCTTTCGTATATCTACGTCCCATTAATTTAAGTATTCTAGATGATCCTGATTGTAAAGGCAAATGAATATAAGGCATTATATTATCATATTTAGCAATAGTATCTATCATTTCATTAGTAAAATCCCATGGATGAGAAGTTACAAATCTTACTCTATCTATTCCTGTTTTAGCAACACCCTCTAATAAACCAGCAAAAGATAATTCATCTTCTAAATCTTTACCATATGCATTAACATTTTGACCTAATAAAGTAACTTCTTTATATCCTTTTTTTACTAAATCTTCTACTTCTTTAATTATTTCATTACTTCTTCTACTTCTTTGTTTGCCTCTTGTATAAGGAACTATACAATAAGTACAAAATTTATCACAACCATACTGAATATTTACCCAAGCTTTTATCTGTGAATCTCTTTTATAAGAAATATTTTCATATACTTCTCCTTCACAAGAATAAACTTCAATATCTTGTTTATTTTTTCTATTAATAATTAAATCTTGTAATTCATGAATATTATGTGTTCCAAAGACAATATCAACATATGGATGTTTTTCCATTAGTTCTTTAACAACACTCTCTTCTTGAGCCATACAACCACATATACCAATAATTAAGTCTTTATTATCTTTTTTAGCATGTTTACAACGTCCTAAAAAGCCATATAATTTATCATGAGCATTTTCTCTAATAGCACAAGTATTTAAAATAACAATATCTGCATTTTCTAATTTATCTGTCATTTCAAAACCTAAAGATTCTAAACGTGAAGCAATTTCTTCTCCGTCATGAACATTCATTTGACAACCATAAGTTCTTAAAAAATACTTTTGTCCTTTAAATAATTTATTATCATATTTTTGATTTAAATAGATATATTCTACTTCTTTATTAGTTCTTTTTCTTGCTTCATTAAGATTAGGTAATTTCATACAACCACTTCCAGTAGTTAATTATAACAAATTATTTCATTAAAAAAAAGGCTTAATAGCCTTTTATTCCTTCTAAAGATTCATCATTTTTAATATATTCTTCTACATCTATATGACGATATTTATCTTTACTATCTCTTATATATAAATCTTTAATACCTGCATTAATTATCATTCTTTTACATAAGGCACAAGGATTAGAATTTTCTACATAGCTACCATCAGCATAACTTTTACCAACAAGAAACATTGTTGCTCCAATCATTTTGTTACGAGCCGCACTTATAATAGCATTTTGTTCGGCATGAACACTACGACACATTTCATATCTTTCCCCACGAGGAATTTGTAACTTTTCACGCATACAATAATTTAAATCACAACAGTTTTTTCTTCCTCTAGGAGCTCCAACATACCCAGTTGATATTATTTCATCATTATTAACTATAACTGCTCCAAAATTTCTTCTAATACATGTTCCACGTTCTATAACTGTTTCAGCTATATCTAAATAATAATTAATTTTATCTCTTCTTTTTGTACTACTTTTCATAAAACTCACCATCTACCTCTAAAATAATTATAACAATTTATCATAAATAAGCAAAGAAAAAAGTAGATAAATCTACTTTTAATCTATTGGTTCACCACAACTAGGACATATACTAGAATCATCAGTTAGTATAGTACCACAATTATCACAGAACTTAGTAGGTGTAGGATCTTCTATATAAGTAACTGCTTTCTTAATTAATTCATCTGTTGTAACAGGTGCTTTAGAAGTACTTATGTTATTATCTTTAACATCTACATAGAATGATGGAATATTAAAGTCTACTTTGTCATCATGATTATCTTTATTATCCATAGTTAAGTCTTGAGGAAGTTCTTTAGAACTTGAAGGAGGATTATCTATTTTAACCTCTTCAACTTCCTTAGTTTCTTCTTTTTCTTCCTCTTCTACAGGTAACTTAATATCATCTTTTTCATCAGTTTCAATAAGTGGTAACTTAATTTCATCATCTTTATTATCTTCTACAATAGGAATAACTATTGTATCATTATTATCTTCTAACCAAGGTTTTACTTTTTCCTCTTTACTTTCTTCAGTAGTACTTTCTTCTGAAGTACTTTCTTCTACTGGAGTTTCACTTTCTTCTGTAGGTGTTTCTTCCTTGGCTTCACTACCTTCGGTAGCTTCACCATCTTCCGTAGTCTCACTTACTTCAGGAATTATAATAGGATTTTCTGTAATACTTATATCTGTTGCTTCATCAGCATATTCAGTATCATTTACATTATCTTCAACAGGTTCTTCTACTTCCTTAGTTTCTTCTTCTGATACTTCTTCTTCATCACTATTATTTAATTCTACATCATTTTCTGAAGAACTATTATCTTCTGAATCTAATTCTATAACATCTTTTTGATTTTCAGCAATTTCTAATGGAACGAATCCTTCAACATTTTGAATATCCATTCCAGCTTCTTCTACATTTTCATCAGGAACTACTATTTCTGAATCTTCTTCTTGAACAAAGTTCAATGAAGTATCATCTTTATTTTCTTCTATAATAGGAGTTACTTCTTCTTCTACAGGTTTTTCTTCACCTTGAACATTTAACTCAGCTTCATTATTATCACTTAATACAGCTTCTATAGAAGTATTTTCTTCTACCTGTTCCTCACTAGGTACTTCCTCTGTAGGAGTTTCTTCAGTTTCAGGTTCTTCTGCTGATACTTCTTCCGTAGTAGTAACCTCTTCAGTAACCTCTGGAGTTTTCTCTACTGGTACTTCTTCCGTAACTGGTTCTTCTACTACTTGTTGTTCTTCAGTAACAGGTTGTTCTTCGCTAACCACTTCTTCAGTAGCTGCCGCATCTGTTTTAACAACCTCTTCCGTAGGAACTTCCTCTGTTGAAACAGCATCTTCTGTAGAAGTAGTTTCCTCTACAGGAGCTTCTTCTAGTGGAGCTTCTTCTCCAACTGGATTATCTAAAACTACAGGTTCTTCAGCTACTAGTTCAGCTGTTTCAGCTGGAACTGCTTCTAAAACGACTGGATTTACTTCTTCTGTAGGAACTGCATCTTCAAGAGGTGTTTCCTCTGTCGGATTAACTTCTGTAGCTTGTACTTCTTCTACCGGTGTTACTTCTTCCGTAGGAGTAACTTCGCCACTAACTTCTGGAGTTAGTACTACTTCCTCAGTAGTTTCTTCAACTGGTGTAGGTACTTCTTCTGTTAAAGTAACCTCTTCTGTTGGAGTAATATCTTCTGAAGGCGCAGCTTCTTCTACAACTGGAGTAGTATCTTCTGTAGGAACTACCTCTAAAGCTGGTGTTTCTTCAGTACTAACCTCTGCAACTGGTTCTGCTTCTGAAGCAGTTTGAGCAACTGGTTCTGCCTCAACACTAACTTCAACAACAGGTTCTGCTTCTGAAACAGGTACCTCTTCAGCAACTGGTACCTCTGGAGTTGGCACTACTTCTTCTGTTGGAGCAACCTCTGGTGTTGCTACCTCTTCTATTTTATTAACTTCATTACTATCAATTGGATTACCATTTTCATCTACATATACTAATTCAACATTATCCATACTGCCTTCATATGGTGTTCCATCTTCATTTACGTAAACTACCTCTTCTGTTGGAGCAATCTCTACTGGAGTAGCTTCTTCTACTGGCGCCTCATTAGTATTCGTAATATCTGAAACCATCTTTGTTATTTCATCTTCCTTAGATACAGATTCCATAACATCTTCGGCATTAACATTTATATTTTCTTGTTCACTAGGTGCAGGGATTGGATTATCTACTACAGCTGCTGTTTGATCAACATCACCTAATTTAGGTTCTGCTTCATTTACATTTTGAATTTGCATTTCATCTACAGGTTGTACTTCAGCTGGAGTACTACTACTTAATTCAGGCATTATTAAACTACCTGGATCTGCATTAAAAATATTATCAAAACTAGGAGCTTCAGGTGTAACTTCCTTAACTTCCTCTACAACCGGTGTTTCCTCGACAAAAGGATTAGAATCAACACTTACCTCTGAAACAGTTGCTTGATTACCTTCTACAGGTGCTGGTGCTTCTGCTACTTGTGGTGCAGCTTCAACGATATTTTCTTGTTCCGTCACCATTAAGCTACCATTTGCATCGTCTTCCTTTTTCTTTTTAAATTTATCAAATAATCCCATCTAGAATCACATTCCAATCTACCCTTAATATAAATCCCCTATCATACTATTTTTATTATATCATAAAAAAATTAATATTAAAGGAAATTTTTCAAGAAAATATCAAATTTTACTAAAACATAAAAAAGGGTAGATTATTTTTGAAAGCGCACAGAAGTTGTGCAGTTAATTTTAGAATCATATATAATATCTTCCAAGCAATTT
>CANQOR010000023.1 GCA_947625535.1 uncultured Bacilli bacterium | reverse complement strand
TTCCACAACCAAAAACTACAACTCTTCCATTAGTTAAATGCTTAACTGCACGATCTTTAATATAGAACTCTGCTATCTGACGCATTTCAACACCTGTTTGAACACGTACATCCTGTCCAATTTGTTTAAAAGCATCTCCAATAGCTAAAGCATTCATTGTTGTTCCAAGCATTCCGATATAATCAGATGTACAACGGTCCATTTGGGTATTACTACGTCCTCTCCAAAAGTTGCCACCACCAACAACAATTCCAACTTCAACACCCATTTTTGCTATTTCTTTAATCTCATGACAAACAGAAAGAACTTTTTCAAAATCAATACCAGTTCCTTTATCTCCAGCTAATGATTCTCCACTTAATTTAAGTAAAACTCTTTTATATTTCATCTTTATTCCTCCAAAAAAAGACTTATTACCCATAGATAATAAGTCCTAAAAATAAAGTGATGAATTAGTTTTAATAATTATTTTAAACATATTCATCACTTCCTTAAACATTATAATACTATAAACAATTTATTATTTCAATTAATTATTTATATTCTAATCTAGGTACTTCATTTAAATAAGCACATCTTTTTGTAGCGTTATTAACTATATTATAGTCATAACCCATAGCTACTAAAGCATCTCTTTCAGCTCTACTTAAAGAAGTTGTACTATCAGCTTGTTCCATAGTTACTTCATAACTTTCTGCTACACTTAATTGATCAGATAAATCTAAAGCAGTTCTTAAATCATTTTTGCGATAATCATCACCTAATGATAACCAAGCAGAATCTAAAGATACAGAATCAATTCCATTATAAGCGAAAGAACTTTCATAATTAGAACTATATCCACCTATATTATTAATTCCTGTACTATATCTGTAATCCAATGATTGACAACTAGCTTTAATACTTTCTACTAAATCACCATATAAAGCAATTTTTTGTAATTGTCCATTAATTCCAATTAATACATAAACTTCATCAGCATTTACATATACAGTTGGATAAGCAGTAACATTACCATACTCAGAACTTACAATACTAAATATTCTTGCAGCAATTTGATTTTTAATATTTTGTGAAACAGTACCACAAGCAAATAAAGTATAAGCATCGATAGCAGGTTTAGATTCTAAAGATTCATTACAGAATCTTTCATAACTTTTTCCACCTCTATAAGAAGCATTTTGATAATCACTATATATATCATCAATATCTAATCCCATTACTTCATTCTTAGTTGTATTTGTATAATAAAGTGGTGAGAAATAATAAGCATTTAAAATATCAGATAATTCAATAGCTTTTCTAATTTCATCATTTGTAACATTTGGATTACCGTATCTATCAGTACCTCCAAAATAGTTCATAATGTCTTGTGCATCTTGTGCTTTAATACCACTTCTATCATAAGAGTATTGAGCATCTCCTATAATATTTTCGGCTGGTACAGAAGCATAAGCTGTAGATGGTGCTGCAACTAATAATGCAGCAATTAAAGTTGTTGTTGAAGCAACTTTAGCAGCACCTGTTAAGATATTCTTTTTAGATGCTGACTTAAAATATTCTTTAATTCCCATAAAACCCTTCCTTTATAGCTAAAATTATATACATTATCCCTAATATTGTCAAATTCTTTGTTACTTTATAAACCAACAAAAAAACTGGTTATTACCAGTTCTTTTTATCTTAAGATAATTTTAATTTCTTAGTATCTTGTTCTACTTCATATGTTGAAGCAAAAGCACCAGCTTCTAATGTATTATAATCATTTTTAGATGCATCATATGTAACGATAAAACCACCTGCTAAGCAAACTGCTTTTGCACCCCAGCTAGTAATAATTATAACGTTTTCAGAAACTTGAGTTAATAATCTAGGATCACTTTGAGGCATATATTCATCACCATCTTGATAATAAGTATCAGCAAATTTAGCAGCTTTAACAACATATTCTTCATTAGAAGTACTATGAATATTAGTTACAACTATATCACTCATCATTGTACCATCTGCTTGTTCTCTTTCTTTAACAGTAGCACTTTCTTCACTTAAAATGTATTCTTTACCATCAATAATAGTAGTTAATACTGTATGAATAGTTTCTCCAGGAACACCTAAACGAGCTTTAACACCTTTCTTTTTAGTTGCAACTATCTTTCTTTCCTCAGGAATTGTTGCTAAGTAAGTTCCAATCTCTTCGTTTGGAATAACACGACATTCTACAACTAAGTCTCCATATTCTTCTGGTCTAGCACTTTTTAAAACAACTTTTTCTTTCATATACATCTCTCCTCTTATTGCTTTTTTTCAGAAAAGTTTTGACTTTTACAATAAGAAAAGAAATGTTTTTAAGAGAACAAAAAAACAAGACTTTTATTTATCATAAAAGTCTTGTTCTTTTAATTACAGCCCGGACATTGTGCCGATATTGACGAACTGCATCGTATTCCTCATACGAGAACTACTCCCTTTTCTGTATTAAAGATGATACTACAAAAATGTTAATAAGTCAAATTCTTCTTAACATTTTGTTAATAACTAATTAATATCTTTCAAATAAATTCCCATTTTATTAAGTATTTCATATATTTTTTCTACAGGAACCCCTAAAACATTATAAAAACTACCATCTATTCTTTCTATAAAATTAGAAGCAATATTCTCTATAATAAAACCAGATGAATACATAATACCTTCTTCATGATCTATATAATAATTAATATCTTCATCAACTATCTTTTTAAAATAAACTACTGATTCTTGATATTCATTATATATTTCTCCTGTATCTTTATTTTTTATAGCTATTCCTGTAATAACTTTAGAACTATTATTAGAACAATTTTTTAAATTCTCTTTAGCTTCTAAGATATCTTTAGGTTTTTGTACTATTTTATCATTTATTAAAACAATACAATCTAAAGCAATTATAATACCTTCAAAAACTTTATCTTGAACACTTAAAACCTTTTGCTTAGCAATATCCATTACATATTTATAAGGATCACTTTCATAAGATATTTCATCACATATAGGAGCAATACTATCATGTTTAATATGTACTCTATCTAAAATACTTCTCTTATATTTAGATGTACTTGCTAAAGTTATTTTTACCATTTTTTCACCTTCTAATTAACATAATCATATCATTTTTATAACTAAATTGTTAATATATTTCTGTTTAATCAATTATTTCTAGAAACATTTAAAATAATACCAATACTTATCATACTAACCATTAAACTAGAACCTCCATAACTTAGAAAAGGAAGTGTTATTCCTGTAGTTGGAATAGTACCTGTAACTACTAATATATTTAATATTACTTGTAATATAATTCCAAAAGATAAACCAAATACTAAATATTTTTTAAATAAATCTGTTTCTCTTAAAGATATTTTTATTGCTCGATAAAAAATAATAAAAAATAAACTTATAACTAAAATAACTCCTAAAAAGCCAAATTCTTCAGCAATAATACTAAATATAAAATCAGTTTGTGGTTCTGGTAAATAAAAATTCTTTTGAATTGAATTACCAAACCCCTTCCCTAATAAACTAGATGGCCCAATCGCATATAAACTTTGAATAATTTGAAATCCACTACCTAACGGATCACTCCATGGATTTAAATAAGAAACTATTCTTTGCATACGATATGGAGCTATTGCTATTAAAATAACTATTCCTACTAAACCAATTAAACCTATTTTTATAAAAAAACTTAATTTAGGTCCTGATATATAAATAAGTCCTATTAAAGTTAAAATAATTACCATTGCTGTTCCAAAATCAGGTTCTAACATAATTAGTAAAAAAAACAAACAAATAATCATAAATAAAGGTAATAAACCTTTTTTAATATCTTTTATATATTTATTATTATGAGCAAGATATTTAGAAGTATAAATAATAAGTCCTATTTTACTAAATTCCGAAGGTTGAATACCTAATACACCAATACCAAACCAACTCCTAGAACCATTTCTTACTTTACCAATTCCTGGTATTAAAACTAAAATTAATAACATAAAACATATAAATAATATTTTATTACTATATTTTTCATAATAAGATGCATCTATCTTAATTAAAATACTTATTAATATTAAACCAGCTATAAAAAAGATAAATTGTGCTTTAACATACTTAAAAGCATCTTTATACTTATATAAAGCCCATATATTACTTGATGAATAAACCATTAATATTCCAAATACAATTAATATAATCGTCGTAATTAATAATACCTTATCAATTTTCATTATAATAGATTCCTCTCTTATAAATAATATTATTTAAGTATTAAAAAAATAATATGTTTTCACATATTACTTTATTTTTTAGTACGAGCAAAGATATTAACACACAATAAGACTATTACAACAAAACCTAATAATACAATAATAACAATTATTTTCTTAGATTGTTCTTGATAAGAAAATATTTTATCTTTTAAAAATATATTATAAGTACTTACAACTTCTCCATCTATTAAAATATCTATATATCCTAAATTATCTCCTACTTTATTATATGGTGTTATATATGAAGCTACATTATAATCATAAGTTATTCTATCAAATTCCTCAGTTGTTAATTTTAACTTAATATCTTCATCAGCTATAACAGCATATTCACTTGTTGTACCATCTACTACTGGAATAGTAGTTAATACTGAATCTTTAGGAATAATTACTTGTTCTTTTGAAGTATGTTCTATTATATAATGATAAATTTTATAACTATCTATAACGTGTTGACTAAATATTTCATTAATATCTGATTTACAAACTACTAATATATAATTAACTCCATTAATAGTAGCTGTTGATGCTAAAAGTAATCCTGCAGGTGTTGTATATCCTGGTTTATCTCCTGTTATTATATTCGGATCATAAGCATAAAACCTCGCTAAGTTACGTGTATTATTAACAACCTTTATACCATTACTTAAAGTATATTCCTTAGCACCAAATATTTTTTTAAAAGTTTTATTTTTAACAGCTTCTCTTACAAATAAAGCTTGTTCACGAGGAGTTGATACATTATCATCAGATCCTCCATACGAATCAGCATAATGAGTATTACGAAGACCCATCTTTTCTGCTTCAGCATTCATTAACTTAACAAACTTCTCTTCACTACCTCCAATGTGGTTCGCTAAAGCTAAAGCTGCATCAGCTCCTGATCTTAACATTGCTCCATATAATAAATCTGTATATGTTACTTTTTCTCCTTCTTCTAAACCTACTTTAGTATATTCCCACAAACCAGCTATATCCTTTTGTGTAATAGTAACCTTTTTATTTATATTATCTTGATAATCTAAAGCTGTATAAATTGTCATCATCTTTGTTAAACTAGCTAATATTTCTTTCTTATCAGGATTCTTTTCATATATAACCTCTCCTGTATCTGCATTCATTAAAACAACTCCATCTGCTGTAACTTCTACAGGTAAAGGTAAAGCATTAACTTTAACTACAAATAATAAAAATAATAATATTAAATAAAACTTCCTTTTCATATCATCACTCTTATCTTCTTTATTTATTCTATCAAAATATATGTCCTAATTCAATTAATTAAATATTTTTATCTAATTATTCATATTATTTATTGGTGATAATATGTTTATTAAAGACAAACAATTTAGAATAAAAATTATTCTATTTAGTACTTTAATTATCTTCACTATTATTTTAATTAGAATCTTCTATATACAAGTATTTAGTTATAATAAATTAAATAATTTAGCTACTTCTCTATGGCAAAGAAATCTTCCTATTACAGCTGATCGTGGTCGTATTTTAGATCGTAATGGTAAAGTATTAGCTACTAATATAACAACTACTACTCTCTACGCTGTCCCAAATCAAATCTTAGATAAAGAGCAAACAGCTCATCAGTTAGCGGAAATTTTAAATGCTGACTATGACAAAATTTTAAAACATTTAAATAAAAGAACTTCTTTAGAGAAAATAAATCCTGAAGGAAGACAACTAACTAGTGAAATAGCTGATTCAATAAATGCTCTTAATATTGATGGTTTATATTTAATGAAAGAATCTAAAAGATATTATCCATATAACGAAACTCTTTCTCATGTTTTAGGTTATGTTGGCATCGATAATCAAGGTTTATCAGGTTTAGAATTAAAATACGATGATTATTTAACTGGTAAAAATGGTTCTATTAAATATACCTCTGATGGTAAAGGAAAACGTCTTAAAACTACAGAAATTTACGAAAAAGCTCAAAATGGTATGGATATAACCTTAACTATTGATATAGATATTCAATTAGCTTTAGAAAAAGAACTAGCCAATGTTGATTCTAAATATACGCCTGAACAAGCTTTAGCAGTAGTTATGGATCCTAATACTGGTGAAATTTTAGCTATGGCATCAAGACCAACTTTTGATTCTAATAATTATCAAAAATATCAGTTAGAAACTATCAATCGTAATCTTCCTATATGGAAAAATTATGAACCAGGTTCAACATTTAAAATAATCACTTTAGCAGCATCTCTAGAAGAAAAAACAATTAACTTATTTACTGATACATATCATGATGGTGGTTCTATTACTGTTGATGGAGCTAGAATAAAATGTTGGAAATCCGGTGGACATGGTAGCGAAACTTTCTTAGAAGTAGTTGAAAATTCCTGTAATCCAGGTTTTGTTGTTATGGGTCAAAAACTAGGTACTGAAAGATTATATAATTATATTAAAAAATTTGGTTTTACCGAAAAAACTGGTATTGATTTAAATGGTGAATCAAAAGGTATTATGTTTGATTTAGAAGATATTGGTCCCGTAGAACAAGCTACTATTGCATTTGGTCAAGGTATAAGTGTAACTCCTATTCAACAAGTAACAGGTGTATCTGCTGCTATAAATGGTGGTAATTTATATAAACCATATGTTGTTAAATATATTACTGAACCAGAAACAGAAGATATTATTTATGAAAATAAACCTTATTTAGTAAGAAAAGTAATCAACGAAAAAACATCTGAAACAGTTCGTTTTACTTTAGAAAGTGTTGTTGCAAATGGTACAGGTAAAAATGCTTATATTGAAAACTATCGTGTTGGAGGTAAAACTGGTACGGCTCAAAAAGTAAGTAATGGAAAATATATGACCGGTAATTATATTGTTTCTTTTATGGGTTTCTTTCCCGCTGATAAACCTGATTATGTTGTCTATGTTGCAATCGACCATCCCGTAGGTATTACTCAGTATGGTGGAACTGTATCTGCTCCCATTGCTAAAAACATTATCAAAAATATCATCAGTATTAAAAATATTCCTCCTTCTAAAGATGTAACACCTCGTGAATATACATGGTTAGACACTAAATATGTCAAAACACCTAATGTTTTAAATATGACTAAAAAAGAAGCAAGTACTCTTTTAAAAGGTTTCAAAGTTGAATATAGTGGTAGTGGGGATAACATTATCTATCAAGATCCTAAACCAGATGTCTATATCAAAGAAAATTCAACTATAAAAATAATGTTAAATTAATTTTGTATATAAGACGTCAATTTTCTAGTTTGGTAACCTTAAAAATAACATTTTGTAGTATAATTTTTGATAGAAAGAGGTGTTTTTATGCTTGTCTTAGCTAAAGCAGCAATGGCTATGATGTTAGGATTTATTCTATCTATTATAGCTGGAATGATATTAATACCTATATTAAAAAGATTTAGAATGGGTCAAAATGTAAGTTCAACTATTGGTGAACGCCATTTAAAGAAGAATGGTACTCCTACTTTAGGAGGTTTAATATTTATCATTCCAACAATCCTCACCCTATTTTTATTAAAATTTAAAGGTAGCATCGATATATCATATAATTTACAAATCATTTTAATTGTCTTTATATGTTATGGTGCTTTAGGATTAGCAGATGATTGGATAAAAATAAAATTTCATAATAATGAAGGATTAAGTATTTTATTTAAATTACTATGTCAAACTGGTATAGCACTTATCTTCTTCTATATTTATATTACTAATGGTGGTTCTCCTACTTTAGAGATTTCAGCATTAGGATTAGATATTGATTTAAAATGGTTTTATGGTTTATTTATTTTATTCTTGTTAGTTGGAACTTCTAATGCTGTTAATATTACTGATGGCTTAGACGGTCTAGCTGGTGGTCTTTCTGCTATTGCTTTTTTAGCTTACGGAATGTTATCATGGAATGCAACATGGATGACAGGTAACCAAGAAGTTGCTATCTTCTGTTTTATCTTAGTAGGTACTTTATTAGGATTCTTATTATTTAATACTCATCCTGCTAAAGTTTTTATGGGAGATACTGGTTCTTTAGCCTTAGGTGGAGCACTAGCAGCAACTGCTATTCTTACTAAACACGAATTATCATTAGCATTAGTTGGTGGTGTCTTTGTTGTAGAAACATTATCATCATTAATTCAAATGGTTTCTATTATTTACTTTCATAAAAAAATCTTTAAAATGGCTCCCTTACATCATCACTTTGAACAAATGGGATGGTCAGAAGGAGACATTGTTAAAGTCTTTTACGTTGTCGGTTTACTTTTAGCAATGGCTGCTATTACATATGGTGTATGGTTATAAGGAATAATTTTATTATTCCTTTTTTTAATTAAAAAAGAATAAATATTATTCATATTTATTCTCATAAAACTCTTCAAATATATCTAACAAATAATCTTTTCTCGCAATAGTTTCTATCCATTCTTTAGGAATTAAATCATATCCATAAATAATACCACATAATCCTCCAGTTAAAGCTCCTATTGTATCTGTATCTTCTCCTAAATTAACAGCACCTATAATAGCTTCTTTAAATGATTCTGATTTTAATGTAACCCACAAACAAGCTTCTAAAGAATGAACTACATATCCACTAGATGCTATATCATTTAATTCTAACTTAGCAATATCATCTTTTAATACTCTTTTATATTCATTTCTAGCTACTTCACTAAACATTGAATAATCAACACTCTTAGTCATACTATAAGCTGAATACTTATCTTTACCCATTAATAAAAACATTGCATATCTAACATATATATAACAACCTAAAATACTTACTTCATGAGCATGAGTAATAGAAGAAACATCTCTAACTATCTCTAATATTTCTGTATCTATTAAACGTTTTTCTAATGCATAATAAGCAATTGGTAATATACGCATTAAAGAACCATTACCATTTGAATTATAATCATTTAACCCCCATTTACTAGGATCATCTCTATTTTCATCAAAATTATCAATTGCTCTAGAGCAAGTACCACCAATATCAAAAACATCTCCAATTGCAGTATAAGATGCATGATTCTTCCATGCCGAAAATTTTAAAGCAATATCATAAATATCAATATCTTCTTTAGCATTAATTGAATCAATAGTAGCAATAAGCATTGAAGTATCATCAGACCAAGTTCCTGCAGGCAGATTATATGTTCCATTACCAATCATCTTAGTAACAGGGTGACTTAGTAATTCACTACGACTTTTAAATTCAACTGGTACTCCAAAAGCATCACCAATTGCAAAGCCCATCAAACCACCAAAATAAGCTGACTTCATAATCTCACCCACCTAACACTATTATACTATATTTTAAATATTTTAATATTCTTTTTCTTCTAAAATAGTAAAGTCATCTAAATCAATTAATTTAAATACTTTATTTTCATATAATAAACACGTATGTTCTTGATTCATTCTCGGTAATCCAACACTACCTGGATTTAAGTGTTTACCTTTTAAATTATAAACATGTGTATGTCCAAATAAACAATTATTATCTAGAAACAAATATTTATACTTATTATATAAATGTCCATGTGATATATAAAATTCATTATCATCTAATTTAATTATTTTATATTCATCTTCTAAACCAAAATTTAATAAATACCCATCCATTACTGAATCACAATTCCCTTTTACAGCAACTATTTTATTACTATATTTATTTAAAATATTAGCAACTTCATTAATTGGATAATTATCTTCCTCATCTAAACGATATCGACTTAAAATATCACCTAATAATATTATTAAATCTGGTTTTTCACTTTTAAAGAGTTCTTCTAATTTTTTTGTATACTTATAAGAGCCATGTATATCAGAAGCAATAATAGCTTTCATTACTTTCACCCCTATCTATAATCAAAAAATGACTAGAATAAAACTAATCATTCATTTGTATATTTAACTAAAACATCTTTATTTACTTTAGAAGCATCAAATCTATAATGTCCTGTTATCTGATAATTTAAAATAGCATCTTCTTCTCTATTTTCCTGACCATTATTATGAATAATAAATGGATAACCATTACTATTTCTTCGATCAGAAATCATTCCTATATGATTATCATTAAGAAAAACAATATCTCCTGGTTGCCACTCTTCTATTTCTTTATAATCATTAGTAAGTTCTATTCCATATTTCTTAAAAAAGACTCTTAAAACATTTACATTTCGATAATCAGCAAATTTATTTCTTTTTTTAATAAATGGATAATCACTAGCATTTTTCTTAATATCATTATCAACCATATCTCTAAGAGCATAACCAGCATTTTTAAATGCTCGCCATATAACATCTTCAGCAACCCCTTCATTATCTGGTGGATAAGAATCTTTATATTCTTTATTTATATATTTAGGATGGTTATTAGCATCTTTTCTAGCTCCTAATAAAAAGTCAGAATAATCATCTATATTATCATTATCATAATCTACAGAACTATAAATCGTTTTTATATTAAAATCTTTAGAACGATAATATTCTTTTGGTACTAAATTTAAATGATTCATCAAATAAAGTACTAATATAGTAAAAAGTAAAATTCCAATTGTAAAAACAAGATTATAAATTATTTTACTTTTTAATTGCTTACTTAAATTTTGCAATTTAATCACCTTTCACTATTTAATTATACAAAATAATATAAAACTTTAAAAGAATAATTATTTTTAACATCATTACTCATTACTAAAAAATTCGTATTTCCCATAGATTAAGAACAATTCTTAAACTAAATGAAATAATTAATTGGGTGATATTATGATTGTTGAAAATTTAAGAGAAAGTCGTGAATCATTAGATATTAAACAAAAAGACGTTGCAAATATTTTTAATGTTCACTTTACAACTGTTTCAGGATGGGAGAATGGTAATGATACAATACCTTTAATGCGTTTAATTCTTTATGCTAACTATTTTAATTTTAGTTTAGATTATTTATTTGGTAAAATTAATAAAAATATTTTATATCAAAAAATAGTTGTCGATTTAAAGAGTCTTGGTCATAATTTAAAATTAATAAGAAAAATGAATAATATGACTCAAAAAGAAGTATGTAAAAGATTAAATATTGCTAAGAGTTCATATTCTGATTATGAAACAGGAAAAAGATTAATTCCCACTACTATTCTTTATGCTTTAACAACAATATATAAACCTTTTTCAATTGATGAATTATTTAATCGTCAAAAACAAAAATAGACATTTCCGAAAAGAAATGTCTTTTTATTATAAATATTTTTTAAAGTTTCTAAATGCTGAACCTGTTTCTAAATCTGTTTTATCTAGTTCTTTAAATAATTCTTTTTGTTTACGATCTAACTTATCAGGAATAATTACATCTAAAACGACATACATATCTCCTTTTTTACTACGAGTTGGATCTTTTATACCTTTACCACGTAATCTTAATTGATCACCTGGTTGACTACCAGCATCAATATCTAGAATAACTGTTCCTGTTAAAGTAGGAACTTCTTTTTTACATCCTAAAACAGCTTCTGTTATTGTAAGTGGAACATCAACATAAATATCGTTTTCTTTTCTTTCAAATAAAGGATGATCTTTAACAACAAATTCGATATAAATATCTCCATTTGGTCCACCATTATAACCAGCAGCACCTTTGCCACTTATACGTAATTGATGACCTGTATCAACCCCTTCTGGAACGGTAATTTCAATTTCTTTATTTTTTATAACATGACCTTTGCCACCACATTTTTTACAAATGCTTTTATATGTTTTACCTCTTCCACCACAATCAGGACAAGTACTTTCTGATTGAAAAACACCAAACATTGTTCTTTGTTGTGTAACTACACGACCTCTTCCATTACAAGTATGACAATCTTCTTCACCTTGTCCACCTTTGCCATCACATTCTTCACATTCTGTATCTAAATCAATATTAATCGTTTTTTTACAACCAAAAGCAGCTTCTTCAAAAGTTAAATTAACTTTAACTAATGAATCTCTTCCTTTAGTTGGACGATTACGATTACGGCGTGATCCGCCACCAAACATACCTCCACCAAACATATCTTCAAAAATGCTTGATAAATCGATATCATCAGCTGAGAATCCACCAAAGCCACCGAAGCCTCCACCGAAACCACCATTAGCAGCTCCACTAGTGAATGCTTCATGACCTAATTGATCATATTGACGCTTCTTATCGGGATCAGATAACACAGCATAAGCTTCACCAATTTCCTTAAATTTAGCTTCAGCATCAGGTTCCTTATTTATATCTGGATGATATTTTTTAGCTAATTTTCTAAAAGCACTTTTTATTTCATCTTCTGAAGCATCCTTAGAAACACCCAAAACATCATAATAATTTCTACTACTTGCCATTATCTCACCTCGCTATTCATAATTTCATAATATTTAAGAATTAAACTATCAAAATATCTAATTGCATCTTCATATATTTTTTCATCTTCTAAATTAACTCCTAAAATAGCAAACGCTTCACTAGGCCATTTATCAGAACCACATTTCATAAAGTCCATATACCTATTTAAAATATCTTTATCTCCATTTAATATTTTAGAAGCTACAGATGAAGCTACACTAATACAAATAGCATAACTATATAAATAAAAATGCATATAATAATGGCTTCTTGTAATCCATTTATTCTTAGTATAACGATCTAACTTAACTGCTGAACCATAATATTTCTTTACAGAACTTTTAGTTTTTTTATCCATAAATTCCTTAGTAATAGTTCCTCCATTACTAACTTCTTTATACATTTCTTGCTCTAATTTACCTTCTCTAACTGCTCCAAATAAATTAGAATTAATAACATCTAATATATTAGCTATTCCCGCTAGCTTATCTTCTTTTGTCTTACCATTATTAATTAAATAATTAGAAAGTAAACATTCATTAGTTAAAGAAACAACTTCTGCAACTAAATTAGATACATAACGATATTGATATGGATTATTTTCATTAACAAATTGATGATGAACATTATGACCACTTTCATGAGCTATAGTAGATACAGAATCTAAATTACCATTATAACTTAATAAAATACGTGAATCTTGATTTAAAGAAGCAGCTGAGTATCCTCCACTACATTTGCCTTTATATTGACAATAATCAATATAATGATTAGTAACAATTTTTTCAAAACGTTTACCATATTCACTACCTAAAGGTTTAATAGCTTGTCTTACCAATTCTTGTGCTTCTTCAATACTATATTCTGTATCTGATTTAGCTAACTCTAAATTCATATCATACATATTTAATTTATCTTTACCTAAAACATCTCTTTTAAGCTCATAATAACGATGTAAAACATCTAAATTATTTTCTACTGTCTTAACTAATGTTTTAAATACTTTATCACTAAGATTTAAATTAAATAATTTTTGTTCCCATGAATTTTTAAAATGACGTATTTTAGCAATTTTATCATTCATTGCTACATAACTATTTAAATATAAAGCATTACTTGCACTATATTGTTCAATCTTTTTATTAAATAAATTATAAACTTTTTTCCTTACCTTTTCATCTTTATTCTTTGTAAGTAAACGATAATTAGTAGTTGCAATTGTAACATTTTCATTATCTATTTTTACTTTACCATAGTCATGTTCATTATTAAGTAAATTAGAAGACATATCATCAAAATGATTCATAGCAGTAGTAAGTTCATTTATAATAATTTCTTCGCTTTCACTTAATATATGTTTCTTCTCACGATAAGTTTGATCAAGTAAAGCTCTATACTCTTCTAACTTAGGATTACTATTAAATAACTCATTATATTCTTTTTCATTTAATTTAAGTAATTCAGAATCAAAGAAACTTGTATTATTTGTAATAATAGCTCCTAACTGTAAAGCTTTATTTTTACGAATAATATTTTTCTCTATTCCTAATTCTTGATCATCTAATAAAAATGAATAAACATATAAATCTTCAAATAATACTAAAACTTCAAATTCATTTTTTAAAAACTCATATAGTTTATTAGCATCTGTTGTACAACCTACATAATTAGATAAAGTATTAGCCATCTTTAACGTTTTATCATAAGTTTCATCAAACTCTTTATCATCTTTAAAAAATGCTGTTAAATCCCATTTATATTTATCTGGAACTTCACTACGACTATTATATTTCTGCATAAAATCCTCCATATCAGTTAAAAGTTCTAGTTGCCTAGAACTTTTATTTAATATTCATTATTTTTCTTCGTAACTAGCTTCTTGAACATTATCATGTTTATCATCATCGTCATCATCTTTAGATGAATTATTTTCAGAAGCTTGTCTTTCTTTAGCTGCTTCTTCATAAACTTTACTTGCTAAAGACATTGTTTTTTCTTGTAATTCATCTTTTAATTTCTTAATTTCATCAATGTCATCATCATCTAAAGCTTTTCTTAAATCTTTAACTAAGTCTTCAGCTTCTTCTTTATCTTTAGATGAAACTTTATCTCCTAAATCTTTAATAGCTTTTTCAGTTTGGAAGATTAAAGAATCAGCATCATTTTTAATTTCAACTTCCTCTTTACGTTTTTCATCTTGTTCTTTATTAGCTTCTGCTTCTTTCATCATTTTATCTATTTCATCATCAGTTAAATTAGTACTTGAAGTAATAGTAATAGCTTGTTCTTTACCAGTACCTAAGTCTTTAGCAGATACATTAACTATACCATTAGCATCGATATCAAATTTAACTTCAATTTGTGGAACACCTCTTGGTGCTGGAGGAATATCTCCTAATTGGAATCTTCCTAAAGTCTTATTATCTTGAACCATAGGTCTTTCACCTTGTAAGATATGTATATCTACAGCTGGTTGATTATCAGCAGCTGTACTAAATACTTGACTCTTACTTGCTGGAATTGTTGTATTACGTGGAATTAATACAGTCATAACATTACCTAATGTTTCAATACCTAATGAAAGTGGTGTAACATCAAGTAATACTAAGTCATTAACTTCACCAGTTAAAACTCCACCTTGAATAGCAGCACCAATAGCTACACATTCATCTGGGTTAACACCTTTAGATGGTTCTTGTCCTAATTCTTTCTTAACTAAATCTTGAATGAATGGAATACGTGTAGAACCACCAACTAATAATACTTTATCTATATCTTTAGCACTTAATTTAGCATCTTTTAAAGCTTTTCTAACAGGATCTAATGTACTTTCAAATAAATCCATGTTCAATTCTTCAAATTTAGCTCTTGTTAAAGTTACATCTAAATGTAATGGTCCATCTTCATTTTGGGTAATAAATGGAATATTAATTTGTGTACTTGTCATACCAGACAAATCTTTTTTAGCTTTTTCAGCTGCATCTTTAATACGTTGCATAGCCATTTTATCTTTTGATAAATCAACTTTGTTCTCTTTCTTAAATTCAGCAACTAAATAATCCATAATTCTTTCATCGAAATCATCTCCACCAAGTCTATTATTTCCTGATGTTGATTTAACTTCAAATACACCATCACCTAAGTCTAGAATTGAAACATCGAATGTTCCACCACCTAAGTCATAAACTAATACAGTATGAGCATTTTCTTGTTTATCAATACCATAAGCTAAAGCAGCTGCTGTTGGTTCATTAATAATTCTTTTAACATCTAAACCAGCTATTTTACCAGCATTTTTAGTAGCTTGTCTTTGAGCATCATTGAAATATGCTGGAACAGTAATAACAGCTTCTGTAACTTTTTCTCCTAAATAAGCTTCAGCATCACTCTTTAATTTCATTAAAATTTTAGCACTAATTTCTTCTGGTGTATATTTTTTACCATTAGCAGAAACCTTTTCCTTAGTTCCCATTTTTCTTTTAATTGAAGCAATTGTATTATCTACATTTGTAACTGCTTGTCTTTTAGCTGTTTCACCAACTAATTCTTCATCACCTTTAAAGGCAACTACTGATGGAGTTGTTCTATTTCCTTCTGGATTTGTAATAACGTGTGGTTCTCCACCTTCTAAAACAGCCACACAACTATTTGTTGTACCTAAATCGATACCTATAACTTTTCCCATAAATTTCATTCCTCTTTCTATTTACTAACTTTTACCATGGCATGTCTAATGACTTTGCCTTTATATGTATAACCTTTTTGTAAAACATCTACAACTATATTAGGTTCCATATCTTTAACCTCTTCAGTCATAACTGCTTCCATTGTATTTGGATCAAAAGGTTTATTTAAAACATCCATAACTTGTACTTCATAACCTTGAAGTGTTGTACTTAAATTACCATAAATCATTTTAAATCCACTTAAGAACTTGCTAACTTCATCTTCTAAATTAGTATCATCCATTTGAATAGCTCTTTCAAAATTATCAATGATTGGTAATAATTTTTTTATTAAATCTTCACCTTCATATTTAAGTAAAGTAGCTTTCTCTTCCTCCATACGACGACGCATATTTTGCATCTCAGCATTAGCTCTTAAATATTTGTCTTTAAGGCTTTCTATTTCCGCTTGAAGTTTTTTCTTTTCTTCATCATCTTTTTTCTTAAAAAGTCCTTTTTTATCTTCTTTCTTTGGCTGTTCTTGCGCTGCTGGTGTAACTTTTTCTTCCTTAACTTCTTCTTTAGAAACTTCTTTATTTTCCTCTTGAACAGTTTCTTTTAAAGCTTCTTCTTTATCTTCCATAAGTCATCTCTTTTCTTTATCTAAAATTTGTTATAAATCTAAAATACTTATTCAAATTAATATTCTTTATCTTTTAATTCTTTATTAATGTATTCAAGTAATCCTATTACACGATCATATTCCATTCTTTTAGGACCAACAATCGCAATAGTTCCCTCTTCTCCATTAATATTAAATTTACTTTTAATTATGGTAACATTTGGATCAAATTCTGATTCTTCCCCAATATAGACATTAATACCATCACTATTTTCTTCGATTTTTCTAACTAAAGATTCATCTTCAAATTTATTAACAATCCTTTTAATCTCATCTATATTATCATATTCAGGTTGTTTTAAAATATTTGTCTTACCACTAAAAAATACATTAGAACTATTTTTTGTAAAATCATTAAAAGCATCATAGAATATTTCATATACTGCTTCATATTGTTTAATCGTCTTACTAATTATTGGTTTAATATCAAACTCTAACCTTTGACTAACTTCATTAATTGGTGTCCCAATTAACATTTTATTAATGATTTCACAAGTCTTAACTAATTCTTCCATATAAATATTTTCTGGAATATTAAATTTTTTATTTTCGACAATACCTTTGTTAGTACAAACCAAAGCGATTATTTGATTATTATCAAGTGGAATAATATTTACTTGTTGCAATGTATTATCACTTGAATTTTTTCCTAAAACAACACTTGTATAATTAGTTAAATCAGCAATAATTTCCATACATTTTGTAATTGCATCATTAATTTGTAAATGTTGATTTTGAAAAATTGTTTGTAATTTCAACATTTCCTCGCCATTTAGTTCTTTTGGTTTCATTAAATTGTCTACATAGTATTTATAACCAAGCTCAGATGGAACTCTACCACTAGAAACATGGTTTTTCTCTAAATAACCTAATTTTTCTAGGGCAGCCATTTCATTTCTAATTGTTGCTGAAGATAATTTAAACTTCTTACACAATGCTTGACTACCAACTGGTTTAACAAATTTAATGTAAGACTCAACTATTTCCTTTAATAGTTTCTTTTGTCTTTCATCCATGTCATCACCACCATTAGCACTCTTCTTAACTCAGTGCTAAAATAATTATATACATTTGATTAGCACTTGTCAATAGATAAGTGCTAATTTTTTTATGTTTTTAAGTTCCTAAATTTATATTCCGTATTACCATAGTTTTTGATATAATATTAATTAGGAGGATGAGATTATGGCTACTAAAAAACGCCGTCGAAGACGTTATCGTCTTAATCCAAAATTTACTCGCTTTCTCATCTACGCAAGTGTCTTCATTGCTTTAATAATATATGGCTATAATGGTATAACAAGTGCTATTAAAGAAATAAAATATAAAGAAACTAACGAATATAAATTGATTTCTTTAGGTTATAGTAAAGATGAAACATCCCTACTTCTAAATAATCTTAACGAAGAAACTATTGTTAATATCCTAAATGAAGGCAAATACAATGAATTATATCCTAATATATTAAGTCAAAAATACTATCTTGCCAAAAACTATGAAAAATATATTACATATAAAGAACATCACGAAAAAGAACCATATGATAAAGTTATTGCTATCGTAAATGTTCATGCTAATGCTGGATGGTATAATGAAGAGTATGAAACTGACACTAATAAAGGATATTTAATATTAGTCAATAAATTTTATCATTTAAGTAGTGATTATGAACGAGTTGATTTACAAAATATCAATTTAAAATATGCATATGCTGATAACAAAGCTGCCCAAATAGTAATCGCTGCTTATGATACAATGTATAATGATATCTTAAATGAGTTAAATATTCATTTAATGGTTAATTCATCATATCGTCCATATAAAGATCAAGAAGAAATATATAACGATTATAAAAATATTAGTTTAAAATATGCTGATTCATATGCTGCTCGTCCTGGTTATTCCGAACATCAAACCGGCCTAGCTTTAGATATTACATCTTTAGAACATCCTAATCAAAAAAGTTTTACTGAATCAGAAGAATATGAATGGTTAAAAAACAATTGTCATAAATATGGTTTTATCTTAAGATATCCTGAAGGTAAAGAAGATATAACTGGTTATAATACTGAAAGTTGGCATTTTAGATATGTTGGTGTAGACGTTGCTACTCAAATACATAATGAAAATATAACCTTTGATGAATACTATGCTTATTACTTAGATAAATAAACAAACTAAAAAAGATGATTTACAAAATCATCTTTTTATATTTTTATTCTTCTTCAGTTTCCTCTGAATCATTAACAACTACTTCTTCATACTCAGTTCCATTATATACATCTACTATATAACGATCATTTTCTTTACGAACCTTAAAGGCTGGATTCTCTGTCTTATAATAAGCATAATTACCTATTTTAATACCCTTATTACTTAATTTATTACCATTATAATCATAAATATTAACTTCATTATCTTTATTAACAGCAGCATAATAATCTTCATATAATTCTACATATGCATAACTTTCTTCACTAACAACCTCAGCATTTACATTATATACATGATATTCATTATTAGACATTGCCTTAAAATATTTAACATTAGAATTATATCCTCTTAATTTACCTTCAAATCCAGAAGCAATAGTATCATCACCATCTAAAACTTCCCAAGTATTAGAAGAAGAATTTAAAGCAATCATATAATTACCTAATTTTTCCATCTTATTATAAGAGAATTGATACTTAGTAGTTAAATTATCTCCATCAATACTTAACATTCCGTATTTACCTTTTTTATTTAAAGCAACAACATTTATCTTACCATTATAAGTAGATACTTTATAATCATTATTAGCTGTATAACTACTAATACTTGCATAACCAGCTGAACTTATAGAAGCTTGTTTTACTAAATCATATAATATAACATTACTACTACCATCAGCTATAAAGACATATCTTTCATTTATAATTGGTACTCTACTTTTTCTATTTACTTCATCTAAAGTAACCATATCATTATCTTCATATATTGAATCTATGGCAATAAAACAATTATTAAATTCATCTTCTTGACTTCTTATCTCATTACCATTACTACATGTATAAGAACCAATTAATTTTTCTTTTTCTTTATCCTTATAGAAATATAACTTCTTACCAAAATAATTAACATATTCATATTTAGCATTTGCTAAAGCTTCCACTACTCTTAAAGTAGACACATTTGGATTTAAAGCATCTCCATCATATACTGAAATATCAATATCTCCTGAAGTATTAACTGTAATTTCAAAGCTCTTCTTCGTCGTTTTTAATGAATCATTTTCATCATAAACATACTTCTTAACATAATCATTATTCTTTAGTTCTACTCCATCCTCATTATATTTAGTTTTATCACCATCTATAACATAAACTTTATCCTTTTTAACTAAAGCAATAAACTTACTTTGAACAGTAATAAAATCATAATCAGTAGCAATTAAATTACCATCATAATCATATACATTATAATCTCCAGCTACTTTAGCAACTATATAATTATTATTATAAGTTTTCATTTCATAACTAGAACTATAATCACTACTTAATTTCTTATTATTACGATCAATTACTTTATATCCACGATTGTACTTAGCAATTAAATTATCTTCTCCACTAATCATTCCTAAATAATCATATTGTGGTACGATATATTCTGTAATACCATCTTCTACTTTAATTAAACCATATTTATTTTGATCATTACTTACAATTGCATAATTATCATCATATACCTTAGCATCAGTATATTCTTCTAAAATCTTTTTATCTTTAATAGAATATAATTTAACACTAGTAGTTTTTTCATTCTTACTATCGACAATAAAGACATAATTATCACTTAATATTGGATATCTTTGTTCTTTTAAATTTTCATCTTGATCTAATAAAATAGGTACATCAAAAGTATCATTTACTTTATTAAAACCAATATAACATAAATTAGCATCTTTATTTGTACATTCATAAGAACCTATTTCTTGTTCATTTAAATCTAAGAAATATAAAGATCCATTTTTATAATAATAATGATCACCTAATACTGGAGCTTCATCTACTACAGGTGGAACTTCTTCCTCTATAGCTGGTTCTTCTTTCTTAGCACTAGAAATAATAAAAACTATTAATAATACTAAAAAAGCAATAAATAAAACCCCAACGATTAAAACCATTATTTTTTTACTTTTATCTAGTTTATTCCATTGTTCTTTTAATTTCTTAAAAACATTTTTCTCTTTATCTTGTTCAAAGACTAGCTCGTCTTCTTTAGTTTCCTTTTCTTTTTCTTCTGAAAGATAGTTTTCTGCTAAAGCAATATTCTTTTCAGCTAACGCTTCTTCAGCTTCCTCTTCTTGTTCAGACTCTATTTGTTTTTCAACTAAATTCAAATTCTTTTGTGTACGACTAATTTGTTCTTGTTCTTCTTCTAAATCATTAGATGCCAAATCTTTAAGTGTAGCTATGGGTTTTGTTTTATCTAAATCTTCTTCCCTCATATCTATCTACCTTTCTATTATAAATTGATTATAACACATCTTATTATCAAATAAAATATCTTAAAATTAATATTTTAATAAAAGAAAAAACTCCTTAAGAGTTTTCCTATAATAACTTAATTAATATTTCATTCATTACATAAATATATTGTGGATTAACAAAAATATACTCACCTTCTACAATAAGTTCATTATCATTTAATACTTCCCTTAAATCAAAAGCTTCTTGCATATTTATTTCATATTTTTTAAAGAATTCTTTTAAATTAATTCCTTCCATTTTTCTAAAGCCTAACATTAACTCGTTAGCCATTTTATCTTCTTTACTAAGCATTTCTTCTTTTAATAAGAATTTACCTTTTATATAATCAGTTAAACTTCTCGTATTTTCATATCTAACCCCATGAACATACCCTGAAGCACCTACTCCAAAGCCATAATATTCATTATTATCCCAATAATTTAAATTATGTTTACTTTTCTTACCTTTCAAAGCAAAATTAGATACTTCATAATGTTCATATTTCTTCATATCTAATTTACTACATATATATTCATACATCGAAGCATCTAACTCTTCTGGTATTGGAATTACTCCCTGGTTACCTATCTTTGTATTATCTTCAACAATTAATGAATATGTACTAATATGATCAGGATTTAACTTTAACATTAAATCTAAATCCTTTTTTAAATCTTTTAAAGTTTCCCCTGGAATTCCATATATTAAATCAACATTAACATTATTAAATCCCATTTTACGTACTAATTTCATCTTTTTTAAAGCTTCATCAAAAGTATGACTTCTTTCCATAAAAGCTAACTTTTTTTCATCAAAAGATTCTATTCCTATACTAAGACGATTAACTCCATGTTCTTTAAGAAGACTTAATAGTTCTTCATTAATATCATTTAAATTACATTCAAAAGTAAATTCTAAATCCTTATCTAAATTAAACTTACTTATTATTTCAAATAAATATTTTAAATCTTTAGTATCTAATGACGATGGGGTTCCTCCACCAACATAAACTGTTTTAATTAAATCGCCATCATATCTATCAGTTATTTCTTTAACTAAAGCATTTAAATATTGAACTATCCAAGATCCATGATATAAGACCTTACAAAAATCACAATAACTACAAATGCTTTTGCAAAAAGGAATATGAATATAAACACTTTCCACAAAAATCACTACCTTTACCACTTATATTATATCAATTAATGTCCTATTCCAAACACTCTAAACTAATTTCTTTGACACTTTTTATTTTATTTATTTCTTCTTCAATATTCTTTCTAATTTCTTCAGTATATTCCACACTTTTTTCAATTATGTCTTTATATTCTAAGACTTTCTTATAAATCTCTTTATCTTTACTAACTATATAATCCTTTATTGCTATATAAAATAATTCTAATTTAGCAACAAATAAATTATTTTTACTAGCTATTTCCAAATACTTAATTGCTAAGTCTTTATTTCTAGTAACTCCAACTTCAACACAACCAGGTAAATAAAAGTATTTAGCCAAATTATAATAAGCATAAAAACATAAAGTACGATAATTACTTTCTAAAGCCTTATTATAATAAGAGAAAGCTTTTTCTAAATCTTTATCTTCCTTACGATAATATTCACCCATCTTATTACAAGCCCAACTTTCACCTAATAAAGCTGATTTTAAATAATATTCATAGGCTTCCTTCTTAAGACCTTTTAATTCCTTTATCTTACCTAAATTATTTAAAGAAAAAGCGAAATTCTTAAGAGCCGCTTCTTCATAATAATAAACAGCTTTATCAATATCTTTTTCTAAAGGATAAATACCTTCATAATACATATTACCAATTAAATTAGAAGCAGCTACATTACCTAATTTATAAGATTTAACTAAATATTCATATCCTTTTTTTAAATCATCATTACTTTTACTTCCTATTAATCCCCTTACATACATATTACCAATCATATAATTAGCACTAGCATGATCCATCTTAGCTGCACTATCTAAATACTTAAAAGCTATATCATATCTAGCTTCTCCCGTTACATATCCATAATATTCATTAGATCCTAATTCAAAATTCGCATATGCGTTACCTTTTGAAGCTAGCTTCTTTAAAGAAAAATCATAATTAATTCCTTCTCTTAATTTCAAAGACAAAAATTCTTGTAAGTCTAAAGAACTTATACTAGTATCATTTAAAATATTATCAATAACTTCTTTTTTTAATTCATCTTCATATAAAGGTTGTTTCTTATATAACACAATATAAGTTATTAAATTAACTAAACCTTCATAATAATTACCATTAACTATATAATTATGAACATCATTAGTTACATCTTGTGGTACAAAGCGATCATTCTTAGCAATATTATATAACTTATTAACTAATTCCTCTGTTGCCACATCCTCATTAATAAAATCTATTTTATTATCTTTTACAACATGAACAGTTCCATCTATTATATTTAAAATACTTATAATACTATCTGTAAATTCTTCTTTATTCTTATCATATCTCTTCTTCTTATTTAAAAATATTTGTTTATATTCTCCCCCTATACTACGACAACCTACACAATAATTATTAACTGTTGTATCATTAATATTTTCTAAATCAAATAAAATACAAAATAGCTCTGTTTGTAAAGCAGAAGTTTTATTCTTCGATATATCTTTTATTATTCTAAATAAATTTCCAATACTTAAATGTTCATCATTATTATTTAATCTAATATATTGTTTTTTCATTAATATCACCATCTATATAATATCATATTTTGTGGATTTATTATAACATTTTATTATATTGTGTGGATTAATGTTACTTTATAATTACAATTATTAAGAATATGATTTTATTAGAGGAGGAAAAGACTATGAAAAAAGTATGGTCAAATTATAAACAAACATTTATTTTATTAGTTTCTTTAATTATTGGTGCTATAGTTGGCTTAGTATTTAAAGAAAAAGCTAGTGTTTTAAGTCCATTTGGTGACTTATTTATGAATTTAATGTTTGTTATTATCATTCCACTAATCTTCTTAACTATTACAACATCTATTGCCAAGATTGGTGAACCAAAAAGATTAAGTAAAGTTATACTTACTATTTTTGGAATCTTTATAGTTACATCTTTAGTAGCTGTTACCATTGGTTTAATAACAACCTATTCAATTAAACTAGTAAATCCTGATGATTCACAAAAAATAATTGAAACTCTAAGTGATGAAGTAACAGATGAAAAGATTGAACTAAATATTTTAGAAAGGACAGTTCAAGCAATAAGCGTTAACGATTTTGCTAGTATTCTATCTAAAGATAATATTCTTGCTTTAGTAGTTGTATCTATCTTAATCGGTTTAGCACTTAGTAAAATTGGCGATGAGGGTAAAGCTTTAAAAGATGTATTAGAAGCTGCTAACAAAGTTGTTTTAAAATTTGTTGACTTCGTCTTCTTGTATGCACCAATCGGTTTAGGTTGTTACTTTGCTGCTTTAATTGGTACATTTGGTGCTTCAATTGCTGTTGGTTATGCTAAGACATTTGTTGTATATACTGTAGTATCAATTCTATTCTACTTTATAATATACTCTTTATATGCTTTCATAGCTGGTGGTAAAAAAGGATTCTTTACTTTCTGGAAAAATGTTATTCCAGCTACTGCTACATCAATTTCTACTTGTTCATCTGCTGCATCTATTCCCGTTAACATTAAATGTTCAAAAGCTATGGGTGTATCTGATGATATAGCAGAAACTATTATTCCATTAGGAACTAGTTTCCATAAAGATGGTTCTATAATAGGTAGTGTATTTAAAATAATGTTCCTAGTATACTTATTTGGAACTAATCCAAGTATTGGTAAAGTAATTGGTGTTGCTTTAATAGCTAACTTACTAGTAACAGCTGTTCCAGTAGGTGGTGGAACAATTTCTGAAATGTTAATCATTACAATGATGGGCTTCCCAGTAACAGCCTTACCTATTCTAACAATTATAGCTACTATAATTGATCCACCTGCTACAATGTTAAACGTTGTTGGTGATACAGCATCATCATTACTAGTTGCTCGTATCGTTGATGGTAAAAACTGGCTTAATGATAAAATAAATAAAACCCTTAAAAAAACTAGAAAGGCTTAAAGCCTTTTTTCTTTGCCTAAAAAAAGTAGAAATCATTCTACTTTTTCTTCATTTACATATGTTCTAAGTAAACTATATACTACAGATACTATTGGTACTCCTAAAATCATTCCAAATATTCCTCCAATAGAACCACCTAAAGTAACAGCAACTAATACCCATATACTTGGTAAACCAATCTTTCCACCAACAACTCTTGGATATATAAAATTCCCTTCAATTTGTTGTAATATAAGAAAGAAAATAATAAATATAACACTTTGTAAAGGACTTACCATAAATATTAAAAATGCCCCTACTATACAACCAATAAATGCTCCAAATATTGGGATTAATGCTGTAAATCCTACTAAAACAGATATAGTAGCAGCATAAGGTATTCTAAGAATAACCATTCCTAAAAAACATAAAAATCCTAATATAAAAGCTTCTAATACTTGAACTTTAACAAAATTACTAAATGTAATATTAGATAATCTAAAAACATTAACTATCTTTTCATAAGTCTTCTTATTACTTAATCTCTTCATTAACTTTCTAAATTGTCTAATTAAATTTTCTTTTTCTAATAAAATATATATAGCAAAGACAATTCCAATAAAGAAATTACATATAACACTAAATAATGAATTTGCAAATCCCATTGAAATATTAATTATATAATCTTTATTTTGTGTTACTACATTAGTAATAACATTCTTTATCAAATTATCATCACTTATATCTAAAAACTTTAATTCTTCATCAGATAAACCAACTTTTTGACCTAAATTATAAATATTTTCTTTATATTCTGGAATATTATCTATAAATATCTGACCGGCATTCTTAATTTGTGGTATTAAAATAAATAATAATATTACTATAAAACCAAATACTATTGTTAAAGATAATATAATACTTGTAATTCTTTTAATACTCTTTAATTTCTTAAGTAAATGCTCTTCTAACATCTTCACTAAAACATTTAAAATAAAAGCAATAATTCCTCCAATAACAAATGGTAACAATAATTTACCTATTATACCTAAAAAACTAAACATACGTTGATAATTCATTAAACAGACAAAAAGAACAACTCCATAAGTAATCAATAAAATCTTATTCTTAAAATCTTTATCCTTCATTTAATCACCTTCACTACACTATTATAGCATTAAAAACTAATCTAAAAATAATAATTTACTTATAAATTTATAAATATACTTATTATTAATTAAAATATACATAAATATCATCCCTACAATATTTAAAATATAATCATCTATATCACATGAACCACTATTTAAAACAAATTGCATAATCTCTATAAAAAAGATAAATAAACTAACTATTATAAAATTAAAATACCACTTACTTTTCTTAAATAATCGAGGTAAGAAAAAAGCTAAAGGCATAAAAGCTATTAAATTACCAAAAATATTTCTAGCAAAATAATCTTTCGTAATAATTCCCTTACTAATAGATTTACAAAAATTAATTATTGTTTTAAAAGGTACCAAATTAGCTTTAGTAAAGAAACGATATCTAACTCTTTCAGCATCATAAGGCATAACTAGATTATAAGAAGCATAATTTCTCCCAAAATATTGATCAAATAAAGTTACATTAAGAACCATAATAATATATAAAGTAAACCATATCCATAAATTAATTCTCATTAACTTTTTATAATTATATTCTGCTTTCTTTGTAAAGAAAACAGTTAAATATTGTAATAAAACAATTACTAAGATAATAACTAAACGATTTTTTAAAGAGGTAACATTTAAAATAGCAAATTCTAAGAACAAATAAATAATAATTAATATAAAAGATAATAAATAACATCCTGTCCCCAGAATAATAGCATATTTCTTTTTCATAACTCACCTCCACTATTATAATTATATCAAAAAATATTATCTATTAATACTTTTTATAAACCACAAAAAAACATAGTGTCTGTCAACACTATGCTTCTAGCGGAAAATATCACTAAAGTACCTTGACAGAGCTACTTTGATGATACTCACTGATTTAAAATCCGCCACGTACGTACAACTTAATAGTCCAGCGATTCATAAAAGTATTAACAAAAAACTTATCAAAAATAAGTTTGGTAGAAAAAGAAGTATAAATTCTTTTTCTACAGATAATAATTATTAAATTATTATCGGATACTATTATAAATAATAATATCAAAATACTTCTATTTAACTTCCTAAGAACGTAAATCCTTAAAAAATTAAATTATAGTATAGTAACAAAACTTTTACTTTACTATTAAGTAATTAAAATATACCACATATATAATATAGTGTCAATATATAAATTTTAAATATTTAACATTTTTTAATAAATGTAAAATGAAAAAAACGATTTTCAAAAAAAATCAAAAAAAGATAGTAATTTAAATTAAACTCTACCTTTTCTTTAATTTATTTTTGGGAGTTATTATAATACCTAATGCTATTAAGATTAAACCTACTCCTATTAATATAGGTATTGGCCACCATAACTGGCCAGTATTAGGTAGGAAACTAGCATCAGTCTTCTTATGAGTATTTATTACTTGATATTCATTACCATTTTTAGTTACTTTAGAAATGTAATTTGCTGGTACTTCTTTTTCAACGATGGTCCAATCATAAGTATCATCTAAGTCTTCCCACG
>CANQOR010000022.1 GCA_947625535.1 uncultured Bacilli bacterium | reverse complement strand
AATTTGAAATAGATGATAGGAAAACAAGAAAAAAAGAAGAAAACTTTATTGTGTCATTTGACCAAGAAAACGTGGTTCAGTCATATTGCTGTCGAAGTATCAGGTGAAGAGACTTCAAACGAGTGGTTAGAACCTGTAACAGATGAAGAATATAATAAATTAGATAATTAGAAAACATAGAAAGCAAACAAGTAACATGGTTTGCTTTTTTGTGTCTGATGAATTATTTTAAATAATTAAAAAAAGTTATTGTCAAACAATTGTTCAGAATATATAATAGTATTATCAAGGAGGTTAAAAATGCAAGAAAGTAATATTATTTTATATGAAACAGAAGATGGGAAAATAAATATAGATGTAGTTTTAAGAGACGAAACAATCTGGCTTACGCAAAAAAGTATGGCCGAATTATTTGATTGTTCTAAAGACAATATAGGATTACATTTAAAAAACATATTTTTAGATAAAGAATTAGATAAAAATGCAACTACCGAGATTTTCTCGGTAGTTCAAAAAGAAGGTAATCGTGATGTTAAAAGAAATGTAGAATTTTATAACTTGGATGCTATAATCGCAGTAGGTTATCGAGTAAATTCTAAAAAAGCAACACAATTTAGAATATGGGCTACTAATGTTTTAAAAGATTATATAATTAAAGGTTTTAAAATAGATGTAGAAAGAATGAAAAATGGACCAAAATTTGGTAAAGACTATTATGAAGAATTACTTGCAACAATTAAAGAAATTCGTCTAAGTGAACGAAGACTTTATCAAAAAATTACCGATTTGTTTGAAAGTACAAGTATAGATTATAATAAAGATTCTGAAGAAGCATATACATTTTTTAAAATTGTTCAAAATAAACTTCATTATGCTATATCTGGTCATACTGCAGCAGAGCTTATATATGAAAGAGTAGATGCTAATAAAGAACATATGGGACTTACTAATTGGAAACATTCTCCAAATGGAAAAATTATGAAATATGATATAAGTATTGCTAAAAATTATTTAAACGAACAAGAAATTAAAAAATTAGAAAGTTTAACAACCTTATTTTTAGACTATGCCGAAGATATGGCAAATGAGCATAATCTAATGACTATGCGAAAATGGATTGATGCAACGGATGATTTATTGAAATTTCGGAAAAAGAAAATTTTATCAAATTCCGGTAATATTTCTCATAAGCAGGCTTTAGAAAAGGCTAATGAGGAATATGAAAAATTTAGAATCAAACAAGATAAAAAATATGTGTCATCAATGGATGAATTGTATGAAAGATATTTAGAAGAAAATAAAAAGTAGATTTGATCAAATACTGTTCCTATATTGAGGAAGAAAAAAAGGCACAAAAACTATCTCCAGGTGATATTGTAGTAATACCTGCAAATGTAAAACATTGGCACGGAGCAAGACCTAGTTCTTGGTTTAGTCATATTGCCATTGAAGTACCAGGAGAAGAGACTTCAAATGAGTGGTTACAACCTGTATATGATGAAGAGTATAATAAATTAGATAATTAAAAAATTTATAAAGCAAACCAGTTATAAGGTTTGTTTTTTTATGACAAAAAATAAAAAAATTTATTGACGAACAAATGTTTTGGCACTAAAATACTAATAAATGTCAAGACTGGGGAAATCATCAAAGCAAACTTAGATAATAAAAATAAATATTATTAAACAAAAGAAAGGGAGCACAAAAATGAAAAATGAAATTATATTATTTGAAAATCAAAATGTAAAATTAGAAGTCAATATGAAAGATGAAACGGTATGGTTATCTTTAGACCAAATGGCTAAATTATTTGATAGAGATAGAACAGTTATAACAAGGCATATAAATAATGTCTTTAAAGATAATGAATTGGAAAAGAATGAGGTATGTGCAAAATTTGCACATACCACTCAGCATGGTGCGTTATCAAATAAGACACAAACTAGGGAATTAGATTACTATAACCTTGATATGATTATAAGTGTAGGGTATCGTGTAAAATCAAAAAATGGTATTATTTTTAGAAAATGGGCAACTAAAGTATTAAAAGACTATATGATTAAAGGTTATGCTGCAAATCAAAAAAGATTAGAATATTTTGAAAAAACGATAAAATTAATAGATATAGCAGGCAGAATAGATACAGAATTAAAAGGTACAGAAGCGCAAGAAATAATTAAAGTAATAAATAATTATTCAAACGCTTTAAATTTACTTGACGATTATGATCATAAGAAAATTACCAAACCTGATGGAACAAAAAACAATAAAAAAATTACTTATGAAAATTGTATAGAAATAGTTAGTCAATTAAAATTTAATAGTGACAGTGAGTTATTTGCTCTTGAAAGAAACGAAGGTTTAAAATCCATAATAGGTGATATATATCAATCTTTTGACGGAAAAGACTTGTATCCTACTATTCAAGAAAAAGCAGCTAATTTCTTATATTTAATAACTAAAAATCATACTTTTATTGATGGTAATAAAAGAATAGCTGCTACATTATTTATATATTTCTTAAAGTTTTATAATATTTTATATAATGAAAAAGGCCAAGTTATTGATAACAATACCCTTGTTGCAATAACGCTACTTATAGCACAATCAAACCCTAAAGAAAAAGATATTTTAATTGATTTAGTAATGAACTTCTTAGTTTAAAAATACTAGCTTCCTACCATCTTTTTAGTAGGAAGCTAAAAATTTCTAATATATTGTCGTAATTCTAAAAAAATAAAGGAGTAATAAAATGAATCAAGATAAAATACATTTAGTAAACAAAATATTTAATAATGAAACAATAAGAACTATATGGGATAAAGAATCCGAAAAATATTATATTAGTGTTGTAGATATTGTAGGTGTTATTTCAGAAAGTAAAGATAAACAAGGATACTGGCGAAAATTGAAACAACGATTAAGAGAAGAAGGAAATGAAACCGTGACAAATTGTCACGCTTTGAAACTCAAAGCTCAAGATGGTAAATATCGTTTAACTGATGTTGTAGACATCGAAGGTATGTTTAGAATTATTGAATCAATTCCTAGTAAAAATGCTGAACCAATTAAACAATGGTTAGCAAAATTAGGTAGTGAAAGAATAGATGAAACATTTGATCCTTCACTAGCAGCACAAAGATCAATTGATTTATATAGAGCAAAAGGTTATGAAGAAAAATGGATTGAAAATAGGTTAAAAGGCATACTGAATAGAAATAAATTAACTGATGTATGGAAAGAAGGAGGAATAACCGAAAATAAAGAATATGCCATTCTAACAAACGAAATATATAAAGAATGGTCAGGTAAGAAAGCAAGTGAATATAAATCATATAAAAATATTAGAAAAGAATCTTTAAAAGACAATATGTCTGATATAGAAATTGCTCTTACTGACTTAGGAGAAATTGCAACAAGAGAACTAGCTAAAGAACATAAACCTTATGAATTAGAACAAAATAAAGTGATTGCTAAAATGAGAGGTAATGTTTCCAAAGTAGCAAGAGATAATTTAGAACAAAAATTAGGTAAATCAATAATTAGCAATCAAAATAATCTCAATTATCAATATTTAGAAGAAAAAGAAAAATTAAATAATAAACAATAACAAAAAATATAAAAGTAAACCTATGGTATGTTTAAAATACAATGTTTGAATGTTATAGTTCTTTTTGAAAGGAGAAAAAAATATGGATCAAGAAAAAATCGGCAATTTTATTTCCAATCTAAGGAAAGAAAAAGGGTTAACACAAGAAGAATTAGCTGAAAAGTTAGGTATAACCAAAAATGCTGTAAGTAAATGGGAAAGAGGTTTATGTTTAATGGATATGTCTTTACTCAACCCCCTAAGTGAAATATTAGAAGTAAATATAAATGAAATACTTGCTGGTGAAAAAGTCGAAGTAAAAGATATTGCCAAAAAAAGTGAAGAAAATATTACTAAATTAACAGAATTAGTAAATTTAAAATCAATGAAATATGGGATTATTGGTATGACTTTATTTTCCATCATTCTAATGCTAATATCATTCATTAAAAACATTCCTATAGCAACTATTGTTAGTTTATTATGTGCTTATGACTGTGTTTCATTTTTAAGTCGTTACAAAATAAGAAAAGATAAAACAGATTTACTAACCGGTATATTATTTTTAATAGCTGTTATATGTAATACAGCTGTATTTATCCTTTCTTAAATATTCATTCTAAATAGAATAATTAATCCAAGCAAACGATAAAAGTTTGCTTTTTTGGTATAATATTTTACAAATTATCATTAACCCTTGATATATTTCCTGTTAAAAATAATTTTTAAATTATAAAATGCTAGTATGAAAGGAGCAAGAAATATGGATCAAGAAAAAATTGGCAAGTTTATTGCCGAATGTCGAAAAAAGAAAAAAATTACGCAACAAGATTTAGCAGATAAGTTAGGTGTCTCAGACCGTACTATTGGAAATTGGGAGAATGGTAGAAACATGCCAGATTTATCTTTATTTAAACCATTATGTAAAGAATTAGATATTACTATTAATGAACTACTTAGTGGTGAAAGATTAAGTAAGGATGAATATCAAGATAAGCTTGAAGAAAATATTGTTAATACTATTGATTATTCTACTAGAAGATTAAACAAATATAATCAAGTTATTTCTATAATAATTATTATTTTTGGCTTATTTATATCTATCTCAGCTATCATGATCTTCCCTAGTGAAAGTAGTTGGAGTTCTATCTATTCCGTCTTTGGTATAATAATATTTATGATAGGTATTACTAGAATTCTTAATTCATTTAAATGGTACTTAAGATTACTAATAATGATAATTATTTTTACTTTATCAATGAGCATATTAATATTTACTGACTATATAAATGTTAAATATAATAATGAAGCCCCAATGTTTAGAACAAGTACTAAATATATTGGTGATGTAATTTATTACGATACTTTATTTTATGATGTTTATAGATGTCATTTTGATAAAGAAGATGAATATTGGGTAATTGAAAAAAATAACAATCCAACCGATAAAGAATTAATTGACTATTGTGATAAGTAAATATTTAAATTTACTAATTAAATAAGTCTTAAAAAGCAATGTTATCTAAAACATTGCTTATTTTTATAAAACATCATCTATATCATATCTATACATATTTCCCATAACATTTATTATTACAAGAGTATCTTCATTTTCTACTACATAATGTTCTAATTCTTCTGAATACTTATATTCTCCAGCTTGGACATAACCCGTATTTTTATTATAATCATTAACTCCTAATTTAGAATAATCATATTTATATCTAAAATACTTACTTTCTTGTGAATAAGAAATATTTGATTTATCTAAATCTTCAATAAAATATTTAGTTAACTTTAATAAATAATTTAATAGTTTTTTCTTAGTAGTTAGATTCTCCTTTATTTCAAAATATGGATCATGTAATTCAACATTACTTGCTAATTCTTCAATACTAGGTATATATCCGTAATCTTTATCTATAAAATTATTAACAAAAGTATTCTTAAAATTAATATCTACTTTATAATCTTTATGTATAGTTTCATTAAGTTCATCAATTTTATAACTTTTTAAATAATTCTTTAAATCCGTAATATTTTCTTTTTCTTTATAATATTCATTTAAAAAATTATCATCAAATACTATAAAATCATCCTTAGTTAAACTAATAATAAAAGTATCTTCTAAGTATTTAGAACTAATTTCAAACTCATAACCATATATGAATGGTGCTAACCAAGCACAATTATAGCAAATATTTTTTTCTTCAACATTTACTATTTCAAAATCGCCTTCACCATATTTCTTATTTAATATTTCTATTATTTCTACTTTAGCTTTCTTTTCTAATATAGCATCATTTCTTCCTCTAATCATATAAGGTAAATCTTCTAAAAAGACAGCTGTTATAAATAACAATACCCATATAATAGCTCTTACATATAAGTTCTTCTTTAGTACTTTATCTTTCTTAATTTTCTTTGCATTTACCATTTTAAATACAATACTAATTATTAACATTAAAATATAAAAAATCATAGCTATAATACTTATAATGGCATAAGAAATTAAATTCCATCCAATATAATGAATCATTTTTATATTATAGTAAGCATAAAATACTATAACAAATAATATAGATAATATTATTGTCATAAATAATGTTAACCAACTATTATTATCTTTTCTTCTAATAGCTTTTACTAATTTAACAATTTGTACTATTAATAAACAAATATAAAATATTGTAATACTCATTTTATCATCACACTCGTTATCTATTTAATATTAATTAGAGTCATTACCTAACTTATCTACTAATTTTAAACTTTCGTTTTCTCCAATATAATTATCCCTTAATATTCCAATATTCTTATTTAAACAAATATTTAATGAAAGATTAGGGTATAGTAGAACGTAATTTTCGTAAGTAGTTAAAAATTCTTTAATATTAAATTCAATATTTTTTAAATAACTATCACTATTATCTAAAGATTTAAGTAACTCTAAAAGTTTTAATACTCTATTAGTTTTAATTGTTAAGATACTACTTATATCTTTTTCTTTAATATCTTTAATAAATACTTGCATACTTGTTAAATCATCTCTAATTAAATTATGAATAATACGACAATATTTATTAGAATCATTAGTTTCTATTTGATAATTTTGTAACATTAATAAATGAAGTATAAACTTTCTATATATTTCTTCTTTTTCATGAGCTTCAATATTACGACTATTAACTCTTATTGTATTATACTCATCTACTAATACTTCTAATGGTTTTATAGAACCATCTTTATTAAAAAATAAACCTAATTGTGGATAAGTATTAACTAATGAAGGCTTCTCCTTAATATAATTAATTAATCTTTCTACTTCCCATTCATCATTACTTAAATCACTAGTAAACTGTATCCATTTACTAGTATTCTGCCATGTTTGTAGTAAAGCTGCATTATCGCATTTATTTTTATATTTATGTCTTGCTAAAAATTCTAATGTATCATTAAATCCACTTATATTAGCAGCATCTTCCATTATCTTATTTTCATAATTACAAAATCCATTATTACTATTATCAGTTCCCCAAAATAGATTTTTTATATAAGCAATCGCTGCTTTACATTCTTTATTTCTTCTTTGCATCATATTTTGATAATAGTGTTCTATACTATGATTTATTATAAAAGCTATAATAATTATATTACTAGTATTTTCTAATAAAGGATATATATCTTTAAATTCCTTGCCTAAATCTAAACCATTTAAAGGATACTTTAATAATTTTTCATCTAAGTATATAGATATTTCTTGATTATTATATTTAACCATCTGATTATTTAACTTTTGATAAAAGACTCTAATAGGTGATACTTTTTCTTAGCACATTTCTCATTACATATTACTTGATATAATAGTTGTCTTCCTATAATTTCAATATGTTTATTATTTATAATAAAACTTATTATATAGTTAAGCATTTCTTTTTCCTGATCATTTAAAGAAAATAAATTGTTATAAAAATATTCAAATAATTTTTTTGTTCATCTTTTGGTAAAGTGAAATTAGAATTATTCTTATTAGCTACAATAGCTTTATAAATACGCAAAATATCTGCTTTCATCAATGTATCACCACCTAATTTTATTATAACATAATGAATTATAAAAAAATAAACAATCCAAAGATTGTTTATTTTTACCAGGAGCTACCTCCACCGCCACCAGAGCCTCCTCCAGATGAACCTCCACCAGATGAACTACTACTTGAATAACCGCCAGAGGAACTTCCACTGGAAGAACTTTTCGTTCTTGCAGCTGATCTATTAACAGAATGAACTGTACTACTCATAAAGACATTAAATGTATGATAATTAAAGTTATCACTACTATACCATTCTGGTGCTTGTAAATGAATAGAATCAAATTTCTTAATCCATTTATTAGATATACCTAATACATAAGTATAAGGTAATATATCATAGAAATAAGTTGGATGTTCATTAACCATCTTTTCTAATTGTTCTTTTTCTACTGTAATTAAGAATTCTCTAAAACTAACTATCTTACTATACAACTCATTACCATAAGAAGTTCTCTTTAAATAATATTTATACATTTTATATATAACTAATGAACAAATTATTCCAACCATATAACAAATCAAATTATATCTATCATAAATTAAACAAGGAATAACTGTTATACAAAATACTGGTATACCAAAAAATGCACTCCATATTGTACAAAATATCTTTGATGGTAAATCAGAATCTTCATTAAGTACAACACTATTAAATACTATAAGAGCTATTAAAGGGAATAATACTGCTACAATTAACATAGCTATATTACCATAATTGTATAATACAAAAGCAGTTATAATTATATAAGATAATATTGCAAGTCCGTAATGTAAAAACTTTAAATACTTAGGTTTACTTTCAAATACTTTATTAACACTTTCTTCGTTATTAATACTATTTAATATTTTATTAGTAGTAGAATAAAAACTATTATATAAACCTTTAGAAGTTACATTATTTTTATTCTTTTTAAATAAACCTTCTAATAATAATCTTTCTTCTTTAACATGACCATCATAATCTTTTAATTTTGTAATAACAAAATCATTCTTTTTCTTTTTATCTGGATTATCACTAATCTTTACATAACCTTTATTAGCTAAGTAAATGAGTAGGGCAGTAACATCTTTAGCTTTAACTTTACCCTTATATATAAGAGCCACATCTAAACTATTTAATCCTTTTGGTGGATAAAATTCAACAGTTTTAACTACTTTATCATTTTTACCATATTTAAACCAACAAACTAATCCGATTATAAGTAATACAATAGGTATTAATACCCATATATAATCTCTAACATTTACATTTAATTTAGCATTAACAAAATAACCTTCAGGTAATTCACATCTAATAGTTAAACCTTCATTAGGTCTTAATATATCTTTATATGAACCAGTAATCGTTGTTCCATTAACTTTATAATTTACTAAAGCGTTATATGTTGAACCTAAACTACCAGCAGAAAAACCTAATTTATTAGAATCAAATTCTTTAGGCATTTCTATTTTAAATGTAACTTTACCAATCGCTGTATCCCAATCAGTTCCTATTATATTAAAATATAATTCATCTTTATCCTTAAGAGGATCTTTACCTAAATTATAAGTATATTTAATGACATATTTATGTTCATCACTAATAGTCTTATTTGAGTTGCCTATTTTAATAGTGTAATATCCATTTGATTTAGAAAAAGTATACTTTTCACTAACACTTAAATCATATAATTGAGTATATAAACTTGAAGTAGTAGAATCTAATCTACTTATTTTATTTACTATTGGTATTTCTCTTAAAATCCCATGACTAGCTTGATTAAAATAAGCATTAATTGTTTCTGTAATTTCTAAAGTATTATTTTCATTAACTTTAATATATACATCATAATGATCTATTACGAAAGTTTTATAAGCATAACTATCTAATTTACTAGGTGGTAAATAAGGAGTATTAAACAAAGCAGTATCACTTATATTAACATTAAGATTATAATAAGCTATATCACTTACTTTATTATCTTTAATAACACTAACATCACATAATTGAATAAATACTTTATTTCCAACTGCTGCATTTTGATTAAAACTACATTGACCTAGATATTGTTTATAGTAATTATAAAAAGAAACTGTTGATGTATAATTAACATCATTTGTATAGTTATTTCTAATTTCACCAACTACACCAATATAATTATTAATAGTACCATTATAACTATATGAATTATTTACAAATGTTAATTTACTAAAATCTATTCTAGATAAATTTAAACTTCCATTTTTATAAGTTGTTTGATAAGTAACCTCCGATGTTAAAGCCTTAACATCTATCATAAATAAAAAACTAAAAAGTATAAGTAATGAAAGTAAATATTTCTTCTTCATCTTACCAACCCTATCTCTATCATAAAATATTTTATCATAAAAAAAGAAACACCTCAAATAATAATATGATATACTTATTTTAGGGTGGTAATGATGAGTAAACAAAAAAAGGGTATTATAATTGTTGTTATCTTAATAGCACTTGTTATTATAGTATCTGTTTTTTTAAATAATAAAATAAATGTTCATAAAGAAGATAATCAAAATTCTTCTAAATTTAATAATCATTTATATAATGTAATAACATTTGATCAGTTTGCTAAAAGTGATTGTATAGAAATAAATAATAAAGATTATAAAGAAAAATGTGAATTATCTTTAGGAAGTCTTATTATTGATGATAATACTAATTCTAGTATTAATGTAATTAGAAATAAGGATTTAAAAGATAAATACCATTATGAAATATATATCGAAAATAATCTTATAGATATTGAAGACTCTTATAATATTTATTCTTTAGAAGTAATTAAAACTAAAGATAGTGATTTAAATAATAAATATTTATTTTTAGTAACTAAAAATGATAAAGATTATAAAACTTACTTAATAGATAGAGAAGGTAAAGTTTTAAAAGAACTTACTAGTGATTATAATAATTATAATTATGAAATAGAAGTTTTAAATGATGAAAAAACATATTTATTTTATAATACTTGTTCTAATAATAAATTAGAAAGACATCGTTTAAATTTAATTGATTTATCTAAAGATAAAGTAATATATAATACTAAAGTATTAACTTGTAAATAAAAAGAACAAATCATTATTTTGATTTGTTCTTTTTAGTAGTATTCTTTTTCTTAGTATTAATATTCTTTTTAGGACTTTCTTCTACTTCGTCTTCATCATCGTCTTTACTATTAGCTGTCTTATCTTCTTCTAAACTAATACCTAGTTTTTCATAAATAGTATCTAAACGATCTTGAATATTATTATTTTGCTTTCTTATATAAAGAATAATAACTATAGTTGCAATAGCAATAATTATAAAGTTATATAATACTGGTTCTAAAGTATTAAGTCTATTTTTTCTAAGTTCTTCATCTTGAGCTTTCTTCATTTCTTGAAAAACATCATATCTATTAGTACTTTCATATTCAGTCATAATAGCATTTAAAATACTATCATTCCATTCTTCATCATAACCAGGTACAACAGTTTTACCTATAATTGCAAATGGTACACCAGAAGTATCGGCATCTAAGAATTCTCCAACTTCATCTAATAAAGCACTGTTATTAGAATCTTCTGAAACTTCAAAAGATACTAATTTAAAATATTGACCTTGTTTATCAGCAATACTATTTAAGTAATTTAAAAATCCTTCACAATAGTGGCATCCATATCTCCAGAATAAATAAACTGTAACTTGTTTATCATTTTCTGAATAATTAGAAAATTGAATATCTAACCCCTCGGCATTTAAAGTACCTGCTAAATCATTAGTATTATAGTAACTAAGATCTTCTAAAGCCTTTGCACTTAAAGGCATTATTGCTATTACCATAGCAACCAATAAACATATTAATTTTTTCATCCTAACCTCCATATATAACAATTATACCATAAATCAATCATTATTATTTAAAATATTTAATATTTCTAACCAATTATTAACCCTATATATCCCTTTATCTTCTAACTCTTTATCATTTATCTCTCTATTGTGCCATGCATCAAATAATATTTTTATTTTAGCTCCCTCTAAATTACATAAACGATCATCTATTTTAACATCAAAATTAAATAAATTTTTATTATTAGCAAAGATATATTTCTCTGGTTCTATAAACGGCAACATCCTTCTTAAATAATAATATTTATCATTTAAAGTTTTACCACTTATATCTATAACATCTTTCCATAAATAAGAAGTAACTATATAAATATCATATTTTTCATTTAATTCTTTTAATACTTCATAACAATTATCAAGTAGAGGAGCTCCTTCATAAAAATCTCTATCTTTAACTTTATTCCAAAACTCTTCTTTTTGTTCTTCAATTAATTCTTGTAAGTAATATGTTTTAACTTCATTACGATTTATCTTTTTACCTAAAAACTCTTGAATTAATTCAAAAAAGATTCCATCTGTAATAACATTATCCATATCTACCATTAATGTTTTCTTCTTCATTAATACCACCTTCTACATAATATCACAATATCTATCTATAATACTTAAAAAATCTATAGTTTTGCTCCATTAAAAATGATATAATATTTTAAACAAGGGTAGTGTGATAATATGAAAAGAATTTTTTATCTAATACTTATTTCATTATTTTTCTTATTCCCATCTTTAACTAATGCTAGTGAAGAATATTCTATTGATGAATATAATCTTGAAATGAATGTTAATAAAAATAATGACTATGAATATAAAGAAAAACTCTTAGTTACATTTCATATGTATGATATTGATATAGTAAAAATTCTTCCTTATAATACTGAAAATATAAGTATAGATAATGAATATAAAGTAGAAACTACTGATAAAAAAACAGTTACTATACCAAGTAATAGATTATTAAATTCAACATATAACATTTCCTATACTATAAAAAATAATACTAATAATTATAATACTTATAAATTTAATTTAAATGGTAATTATAATAATACTATTTCTAAATTTACTTTTACTATTACTTTGCCTACTGATATTACTAAGAATAATGTTAAATTTTATTTACATAATGAAGATATAACTAATAAAATAGAATATAAAATAAATGGTAATAAAATAACTGGTACTTATGAAGATGGTTTACTAAGAAATGAAACTATTATAGCTGAAATAACTTATAATAAAGCCTTTATTAATATGGGTTCTATCTTATTAATAATAATACCTCCTATCTTAACATTAATTAGTTATTTATTATGGTATTACTATGGTAAAGATTTAAAATTAAATATTGTTAAGTCTTCTACTTTACCTCAAGAATTAACTCCGTTAGATCTTTACCTAGCTAAAAATGAAATAGTTACACCAGATGATTTATTTACTTTATTATTAAATTTAGGTAATAAAGGTTATATAAGAATTAAAGAAGAAAAAAATAATGAATTTACTATCGAAAGATTAAAAGATTATGATGGCGATAATGAACTAGAAGACTTATTCCTTAAATCTTTATTTAGAAAGAAAGTTAAAGTTTCTTTATCAGAATATATCGATATTATTTCTACTAAAAAGAATAAAATAAATGACAATACTTTAGAAGATAAAGTAACTAATGAAGATTTACCATATAAATATAAACTAGCTACTAATAATGTTTTACCATTAATTAATAATGAAGAAAAGAAATCGCAATACTATGAATTAAATTCTGAAAGTAAAAAGAACTACTTAATAGCATTCATTGCTGTTATTATCTTACTTATTACTTCTGTACCATTTATTGAAACTAATCGTTTATACTTATTATTTATTTCTACTATCTATAGTATTGTTATTTTAAAAGTAATAATTAACATCGTAGATCAAATTAACTTAGAAAATATTAAAAAAAATAAAAATAACAAAAAAAATATTATTATAATAATTATTCTCTTATTACTAAGCTTTATTATGTTAATGACAGCTTTTAAAAGAAACTTATTATATACTATTGCTTTTATAATAGGTTTTATCTGTTCTTTAATTATTCTTATCTTATATAAATATATGCCAAAAAGAACTATCTATGGTAATAAGATATATAGTAAGATAGAATCATTAAAACTATTTATTAATACATGTAGTAATGATGAAATACAAGAACAACTAAAGAATAATAAAAACTATTTATATAATTTATTACCATATTCATATCTTATGAATTGTGAAGAAAGAGTAATTAAATTACTTAAAGACTTTAATACTAGTCTACCTAAATGGTATATCTTAAAAGATGATAAAACAATTACTAAATTAAATAATTCTATTCTTCGTTTACGAAGAAAATTAAAAAATATTAATGAAGAGCTACAATAGTTCTTCATTTTTTAGTAAACCAATAGTGTCATTTTTATAATAATTACTATACAAATTTGACAAATTTAAGTATAATTATATAGAGAGTAGAAGAATAGGGAGGACCTGTATGAACATAGTTATTCCAAAACCTGTTAATGAAGTACTAAACATAATAAATGAAAAAGGCTATGAAGCATATATCGTAGGTGGCGCTGTTCGTAACTGGGTTATGCAACTTAAACCAACTAACTATAATATAAGTACTAATGCCTCTTTAGAACAAATAAAAAGTGCTTTAAAAGATTATCAAACTTTTTATTGTGGTGAAAATGATTCTCACTTAGGAATTGTTAATTCTAAATTCCCTATGGATATTGCTAAATATCGTACTAAAGAAAATACTTTAGAAGCTGATTTAGCTACAAGAGATTTTACAATGAATGCTTTAGCTTATTCTGATGAAGATGGTTTAATAGATTATAATACAGGTATCCGTGATATAAATAATAAAATAATTAAATTAAATGGTGAAGATGATGAAATATTCATAAAAGATCCATTACGTATTCTAAGAGCAATTCGTTTATCAGGTGAATATGCAATGCGTATTGATTTAGAAACACAAACATTTATGAAAGATGATAAAGATTTAGTTAAAAATGTTGCTCCAGAACGTCTTAGAGATGAACTATGTAAAATACTAGTTGTCCCTCGTGCTGACTTCTATCTAAGAAAATATTTTGAAATTTTCTTAGAAGTAATACCAGAACTATCTTTATTAGAAAATTATAATCAAAATGATCCAGCTCACATATATAATGCTTTAGAACATACCTTTGTATCAATAAAAATGGTTGAACCAAGATTAGATTTAAGATTAGCAATGCTATTTCATGATATAGCTAAACCATTTACATATACCAAAGATAGTGAAGGTATAGGTCGTTATCCAAACCATGCTAAACGTAGCGCAGATATGGCTCGTGAAATAATGAATAGATTAAAATTTAATAAAAAAATGATTCAAAAAGTTACTAAACTTATTGAATATCATGACTATGTAATACCAGAAAATGATACTCAAATAAAACAATTCTTAATTAAATTTGGTGTTGAAAATATTGATGATTTATATAAAATCAAAAAAGCCAACCAGTATGCTAAAAATCCTGCTTTTGTAAGTGAAATGACTAAAATAGAAAATGAATATGAAAGATTAAAAAAATTTACTCGTAAAACAGCTTTTATCAAAAGAAATGAAATAAAACTTACTGGTAAAGAATTAGTTGAATTAGGAGTTAAACAAGATAAAGTAGGTAATACATTAGAACAAATATATAATTCTATTTTATCTGGTAAATTAAAAAATAATCATGATAAATTAGTAGAATATATAGTAAATAATATAATTCCTGAAAATTAAAGAAGAGAATCAATTCTCTTCTTTTGTTTTATTTTCTTGATTATTATTTGTATCTTGTGTTTCATTAACTACTTTACCATTATAATCATCAGTAAAATTACGATCTATATCTTCTTTTACTTTTATAATAGTACCATCTTTTAATTTAAAAGTATGTTCATAATGTAGTTTTTCATCATCACTACATTTTTTAAACCATAATGTTTCACAATTAGTAATATCTTCATAAACATACTCTGTACTCTTAGTAACAAATAAGTCTTTTTTATCAAAACCATATCTTTCTATTAGATAATCTTTAGCTACTTCGGCTCTAATATCTACAAAAGCATAATAACCAAGTACTCCAAAAGCTCCTAGTAATAAAACTATTATTACAAACAATATACTTCTTTTAATAAAATTCTTCATAAAAAACTCCTTACTATAACTATTATATATAATAGAATTATAACATAAAAAAGCACATAATATTACAATAAGTGGTATAATATCTACAAGGAGGATTTGTATGGTTAAAAAATGGATTTCAGAATTTGTTGGTACCATGTTACTAGTAATATTTGGTTGTGGAACTGCTGTTGCATTTAATACATATGTTTCAGCTGTTGCCGGAATCGCTCTTCCATGGAGCTTGATTGTTATTGCTTGTGCATTCGGACTTGTTCTTACTGCTTTAGTTTATACTATCGGTAAGGTATCTGGCGCTCATGTTAATCCAGCAGTATCTATTGCTTGTTTAATTGATGGCCGTATGAGTGTTGTAGAATGTATTGAGTATGTAATATTACAAGTATTAGGTGGAATTGCTGGTGCTGCAGTATTATTATTAATATTTGGTAGTGGAAGTTCTTTAGGTGCTAATGGTTACGATACTTTAAGTGCATTACAAACAGTTGCTCCAACTATTCAAGTAACTGCTGGAATGGCATTTGGAATTGAAGTAATTTTAACTTTCGTGTTTGTCTTAGTTGTTTTAGCTACAACTAAAAAAGAAAATTGTAATGCCGGTATTGTTATTGGATTAACATTAACTCTAGTTCATATTATGGGTATACCATTTACTGGAACAAGTGTTAACCCAGCAAGAAGTATTGGACCAGCATTACTTACAGGTGGAGATGCAGTATCTCAATTATGGGTATTTATCTTAGCTCCACTAGTAGGTGGTATCCTTGCTGCTTTATTCTATAAATTCGTTATTTCTGATGAAACTCCAACTCCACATTATAGTAGAGCAACTGTTGAAGATGATGACGATGAAGTAGAAGTAGAAGAAGTAGAAGATGAGAACGAATCAGAAGATGATGAAGTAGAAGAAGTAAAAAAGCCAAGAGCTAAAAAAAGTACTACTAAAACTACTAAATCAACAAAAACTACAAAGACAACAAAAAAGAGTAAATAATTGATATTTACTCTTTTAATTTTAATTTATTTCGATAACTTTTTTAGATTCAACTTTTTCAGATTTAGGAATAGCAATTTTTAATATACCATCTTTAAATTCTGCTTTAATAGCATCTTCGTCTATATCTGAGAATGAGAAAGTTCTAGTAACTTTACCATAAACTCTTTCACGTCTAATATATTTTTTATCTTCGTTTTCTTCGTTGTATTCATTTTTCTTCTCAGCAGTAACAGATAAAATACCATCTTCACATTCTATTTTAATATCTTCTTTGTTGTAACCTGGTATATCAAGTTCAATGTTATAATTTCCATCCTTTTCATATACATCACATTTCATATCATTACTTCTTGGTGTTGTAGCTAAATCACTAAAAATGTCATCTAAATAAAAATTTCTTGGAATTAAACTCATTAATTCTTTTCCTTCTTTCTATAACTAGATTGTACTACTAAAATTAGCACTTGTCAACAAAGAGTGCTAATTTATATTATTAATATATGTAAGTTTTACACAATTATACATAATTTGATATAATACAAAAAGTTGAGGTGCATTATTATGTGGAAAATAGGTAATGTTGAAATTAAAAATCAAATTGTTTTGGCTCCAATGGCTGGTATCTCTAATACTTCATATCGTAAAATAATTAAAGAAATGGGTGCTGGTCTTATCTATGCTGAAATGGTTAGTGATAAAGCTATTATGTATGCTAACGAAAAAACTTTTAATCTTTTAAAAATGAGTGAGGAAGAAAGACCAATTGCTCAACAAATATTTGGTAGTGATGTTGAATCATTTGTTATAGCAGCTAAAAAAATTGAAGAAACTATGCACCCTGATATTATTGATATTAATATGGGATGTCCAGTTCCTAAAGTAGCTATTCGTGCTCAAGCAGGGAGTGCCTTACTTAAAGATCCTGATAAAATATATGAAATAGTATCATCAGTTGTCAAAGCTGTTAATGTTCCGGTTACAGTTAAAATAAGAAGTGGTTGGGATGAAAAACATATTAATGCTGTTGAAGTAGCCAAAAAATGTGAACAAGCTGGAGCTAGCGCTATTACTATTCATGCTCGCACTAGATCTCAAGGATATAGTGGTAAAGCTGATTGGAATATTATTAAACAAGTTAAAGAAAACGTCTCTATTCCGGTTATTGGTAATGGTGATGTAACTTCATGTGAACTAGCTAAAAAAATGCTTGATGAAACTAATTGTGATGCTGTAATGATAGGTAGGGGAGTCTTAGGTAATCCTTGGTTAATTAAAGAATGCGTAGACTACTTAGAAAAAGGAACTCTTCCTAAACCAGTATCATTTCTTGAAAAAGTTGATATGATGAAAAAGCATTACCAATTATTAATTAATGATAAAAACGAAAAAGCAGCACTCTTAGAGATACGTAGTCATATTATTTGGTACTTAAAAGGAATGCCTAAAAGTAAAGAAATAAAAAACTTAATCTGTCAAAGTAAGAGTAGTGAAGAATTATTTACTATTATTGAAGAATATAAAAAATACTTAGAAACAAATAAAGATGATATTAACTAGCAATATCATCTTTATTTAAACTTTTAACTAATTCACTTTCATATCTATCTAAGTTTTTAGCTAATATAATTTTATCTTGCCCTAATAAATTTAATATATTTGAATCAGTAGCATTTAATATAATATTTTGTAATATACCTAATGCCTTATTCTTATCTTTTTGATATATATAATATAATTCTATTGCTACTAATTGTGCCAATATATAATAGTAATCTTCTATTAAAGAATCACTTTCATAATATTCAATATCTTCTTTATCAAAACCTTTTTTCTTAAGTATTTCAAACAAAGTATTATCATCATTATTTTGATACATTCTATATAAAGTTAATAATTCTGTTTTAGCTCTAATATCCATTGCTCTTTCTTTAATCGCAATATGTAAGTTAGCTCTTCTTAATATATTATCTCTTTTTAATGCTAAAACATTATTTAAATAATCAGTAGCTATCATTTCCATAAATACTGAACTAATTTCTCTTATTAATAAATTCTCGTGAAATTCTGGATTATTAAAAGCATCTGTTACATGCGTAAGTTCATGACTAGTAATTGAAACCTTACATATATTAGGATAACTAGCTATCGAAACAAATGCTTCCCCAACACTATGTAAGTATAAAATTTCACCATCCATACAATCGTTAGGAAGAACATACTGAAGATGTCCTTCACTTTCTTCCATAAATTCTAAGAATTGTTTATAAAAGAAATCACCTTGTTTTTTAAAAAAATTACCAACTATTCTTAAAGCATCATCATTACTTATCTTACATTCTTGATACTTTCTATTTAAGTTAAACTCATCAATTGGATGAGTTGTATGAACTAACTTTCTTACTAAAGGATAAAATGGTTTAAATAGAGGAACTAAAGATGCATCATCTTGAATACGAGCAATTAAACTTTGTGTACAAGGAGTTGTATGATAATTACTTTCTAATCTTTTTATATATTCATTAACTCTTAAATAATCACGATGAATAATTTCATCTTCATCAAAGTTAGCAAACATATCAGATAATTGATGCAAATAATCAATGTCGATAGTATAATTCTTTGCCATAGCCCAAATCTCTCCCTCTATTAATTAATTGTTGAACATACTCTTTAATATGTTCTCCAGGAACAATACTTAAACTTTTTATATATTCTAAATATCCTTTCGAGCTTAAACCTTTTACTTTAATTATTTTAACTAATAAATCTAATGCTGTTTTTTTATCAACTTGATAAATTAAATATAATTCAGTAGCTGTTAAATAAGATATTATATAATGTATTTCATCTCTAGCCATTGAATACAAAGTATGATTAACTGCTAAATTATCATATCCAATTTTATTCTTTAAATATCTTCGTAATAATTTTTTATTACTTAAATCATCACTATTAAATTTACTATATATATCTTGCTTAGAACACATTAAATCTGCATCATATAAATATTCTCTTAAATTAGCTAAAGCAATGTGATGAGCACTATCTCTTAATCCTAAACTACTAGATATATAATCTTCACCAACTAATTCCCAAAATAGAGTATCAGTTTCAACAAAACAATATTTATTACGATCCCATAAGAATCCAGGACTTAATAAATTAGCTATCCCATGACCAAATTCATGAATTAATGTAATATAATCTTGAGCATTTCTTACTAGTCCAATATCAAAGAAAGATTCATTAGTACCATAAACATTAAAAGTTTGCGCAAACAAAGTACCAGTATTATTTACTTTCTTAAATTCCAAATGACTGGGTAAAGTACGATATATTTCTTCGAAAGCATCTCTTATTTCACCTTTATGTTGTTCATAAAAATCTTTACCTATATTAACTATTTGATTACTAGCAACTTTAATTCTTGTAAACCTTGGATTATTATCTACAACTAATCCCTCTAAACTATTAACGAAGTTTCTAAGAAATATTAAATACGGTTTATAATTTTTAAATAATTCTTTATCACTTGCCACAATTTTCTTTAATGGTACTTTATCTTCTGTGTTTTCTCCCTCACATAAATTTTCAATATCTTCAAAATACATAGCATGATATTCTAATATTTCTTCAATAGAAGCAACTGTTTTATCAAACTCTAACATTTGTTTTTTAGAATCAGCTTCACATGCTTTTTGTTCATATTCTAAAAGTAATTTATTTAAATACTCAATATCCCATCTATACATGTTCGGCCTCGTATCTTTCTAGCTCGAGTTTCATTTCATCAACAACTGTTTCTGCTTCTTCTAAAACATTGCCATTTATTCTAACTAAACTACACACATAAGGAAATAAATCACTTTCACTAGTTAAAGATAAAAATTGATTATATAAATTAATAGCTTGTTCTTTATCTTTTTTATATATATGTAATAATTCTATAGCAACTAAATAACTCATTACATAAACACCTTCATCAAATATTGATGAATTAACTATATCTCTTAACATATCTTTATCTACATTATAATAATCTTCTACTTGTTTTCTAAAAGTAGCATTATTTTTTCGTCCATTTTCTTTCCAACAATTAATTAAAGCTGTCTGCAATGTTAAATAATCTGCATACTCCAAATAATTGACTAATGTTGCATATTTATTAAAAGCTACATATAAAGGATTTATATTACCAATATTTTCATGCATAGCTACTAGTTCAGGAAATATTCCATCTACTTCCACAAATAACCCATCATCACTAGAATAACTACTACTAGGATTATATAAATTCTTAGTAGCATGACCATATTCATGAATCATAGTATAAACTTTATCAGCTTCCTTAGACTTTTTAATAGTAATAAAATTCTTTCTAACTCCATCAATAAATAGAGTGGTACCATCACTTTCTCTACGACCAGCACTAGATGGTGTCTTTAAAAATCTTAAAAAATTAAAACGGTCTTCAAAAACTTCATCAAAACAAGGTTTTATTTCTTTATCAAAACATTCATAAAATGCTGCTGTTAAACTAAGTGCTTTTCCATTACTTAAATAAGACCCAGTAACTTGTGCTATATCACAATCTTCTCCAAATAAATCAGTTATCTTATCTTCTACACTATGCATTTTATCTAATAAAGGAGTAACTTTATCATAAAATTCTTGTATTAAAGTATAATATCTTCCATAAAATATTCTTTCATTATTAATAGTAAACATTCTTTGTCTAACAGTTTCAGGATATTCATGCATACTAGAAAATCTATCTAACATCATTTGTTTAGAAACATCATATACCTTTAATAAATAACATCTTTTTTTAACATCAGTTTCATTTTCTATAAGATTAGGAAGCATATTAATATATCTTTCAAAATCTTTATCTTTCCAAGTATATATCATAAATATCTCCCTCTTTGTAAGTCGTTATAATACCACACAAAGTAATAAATATCAATTATTCCAAAAATTATTTATTGACTTAAATTACAATTAATACTATAATGAATATAGTAAGGAGGTATAGAGAAGATAACATTTTCTAATATCTAAACATATTTTAGGGCATAAGCTTGAAAAATAGCGAAAATATAAAGAAATTTATATTTCATTTTGTGAAAAAATATGTATCAAAGATATTAAAGATATAGCCAAAAGCTATATATTAAGTTTTATTATGTTAATAACATATTATAACTTTTTTTCCAGCGTAACAAAAATTACGTCTGAAGAGAATAGTAGTAATATTATTCTAGTTTATCTTCCTTAATATGTATATGGTTTTAACATTCATCCCCATATATTTATTATCTTAATGAGTACTGAATACCATTAAATTGTTACTAATAGTTAGCATTTTCTATTGTTCCAATATGGATGGTAACGATTTAATGAAAAAGGTGAATAGCTTTCGTACTAGCACAGATTTTATTTAATAATAAAGTCGCAAGTATGTTATGCATATTGTACATTTTAGTTTTATAAATTTTGACTATCTTATCTGAATTAAAAGTTATTTCTGGTATAAACACATAGACATAAGTTTTATGGGATGATAAGGTATGATGGATTTATTAAAACAATTTGACCGCGTTTAAAAATGGAGAGTCTTAAACTTGTCTTGCAAGGGAACCAAGTAATCCAAAAGTTGAGTATAGGTTGGGAGGGTAGCTCCCAAACAACTTATATAATATACTATATCGTGTGAGCTCGTATAAATAAAATTTAGCGATGAATTGGAGAACTCTTATACGAAAGTATAGTTAAACGTGAATGTAAAATTTACTTGAAATATGATGTATAAAACATATTTATGAAACTATCAAAATAGGTTGTTACATTCAGCTATACGGAAGTTCATTTAAAACGTATAAATGCAATAATAGGAGAGAAACGATTAATGTTTCTTTTCTTTTTGCTTTAAAATAATATTTATATTGAATAAATAATAAAAAAATTATAAAATTATTATAGAATAGAAAAAGAGGTATAATATGAAAGCAATGGTTGGGAGTAGTATACTATCTAATAGTTATGATGCTGGCGTAGAAACAATTAAAAATTCTTTACGAGGACTTAAAAGTCCTAAAATAGGTTTCTTATTTTCATCAACTAAACATAATTCAAGAGAACTAGTTAAAGGAATTAAATCAATTAATTATGATATTAAAGTAATTGGTTGCAATTCCAATGAAATGATTATGACTCCTGAAGGTATCATAACAGGTGACGATGGCTTTGTTGGAATGCTTGCTTTAGAAGATAATGAACTAACTATAGGTGTTGCTTTAGCTGAATGTAATACAGATCCTCGTAGTACAGGGCGTACTGTTGCTCGCGAAGCTATGGTAAATGCTGAAAAGAAATATCCACCAGTTGCTTTTGCTATGTTTGCTACTGGAGATGAAGAAGAATATTTAAAAGGTATCCAAGATGTTCTTGGTGAAATAAATGTTTTTGGTGGTGGAGCTTCCACTTATCATAATATTGAACCAAAAGTTTTCTGTGAAGACAAAGAAACGAGTAATGGTGTTGCGATAGCTGTTTTCTATACTTCCAAAGAAATAGCTAATATCTTTACTGGTGATTTTGAAGAAACCGATAATGTTGGTGTTATTACTAAAACAAATGATTCTAATTGTATTTTAGAAATAGATAATGAACCAGCTTTAAAAAAATATGCTTCATGGATAGGTAGTGAACCTGAAGCTTTAATAAATGATAAAATTAAACAAATATCAGCTATCTCTCCACTAGGAGTAAAAAATAGTCATAGTAATTTAATTGAAATAAAACATCCTCTAAAAGCTAATGCTGATTTATCAATAGAAATGGGAACTCAAGTATCACCCAAAACAGCTGTTATCTTAATGAAAAACGATATAGACGGATTAATCGAAGGAACAATTAAAGCCATTAGACAACTAGATGATGATATAAAACCTGCTGCTTTATTACTTGTTCAAAGTACTAATCGTAAACTTTATATTGAAGATCGTATAGATGAAATGTTTGTTGCTATTAAAAACGCTGCTGGTGATACTCCATTTATAGCTGTCTTTACTAATAGAGAATACGGTCAAATGAACCACTCAGGAGCAACAGTTTCAAACTTATCCTTATCATTTACTTCATTCTATGAATAAATAATTATATAAACTAATTTTACTATAACTATTATATATAAAAATAGTATCAAAAAAAGCTTGACTATTAAGCTTTTTTTAAATTGGAAAAATTTTCAAAAAATGCCAAAATTAAAAAATGTCAATTTTATGAAAATTCAATTTTTTGAAAAAAAGTAAAATATTGTAAATCGAACACAAAAAAATATTGACCACGCACAAAGTTCCTAAAATAGGGGTTTTGCTTAAATTTATATAAAATGTTAATATCATTTTTAAAAAAACAAAAATCCCTAAAAATAAGGAAAAATCAAATTTTTGATTTTTTCAAAAATTCAATTTTTTGAAAAAAATTAAAAAATAATTCTTTTCATTTTTATATAATACTATTATAATGAAATTAGGAAAAGGTAGAAGGAGAGTTTTGAAAAATGGCAAAGAAAGAAGAAGACCTTTTTGCTACACTACAAGTAGTAAAAAGAAATGGCAAAAAAGTCGAATTTAATCCAACTAAAATTGCTATTGCAATCAAAAAAGGGTTTGACGACGTAATTGAAAAAACATATGATGAAGAAAACAATAAAGCAAAATACAATGAAAAAGATATGCAAAAAGTTTTCCATAATGTTTTAGACAAAATTGAAAAAGAATATCAAGACAAAGACAAAATTAAAATTGAAGAGATTCAAGATTTAATTGAAAAATCATTAAAAGAAAACAAATATGAAGACGTTTATGAGAGTTTTTCAAGTTATCGTGAAAGAAGAGCTCAATCAAGAGAAGCTTTCACTGAAGATAAAAGATCTCATAAATTCTTAAAAACTTTAGAAGGCTTAGCTTTAAAGAGCGCTTCTGAAGATGATACTAAAAGAGAAAATGGTAATATCGATGGTAACTCAGCAATGGGTACAATGTTACAATTTGGTTCTAATGTATCAAAAGAGTTCTCTAAAACATATTTAATGAAAAAGAAATTTGCTGATGCTCATGACGAAGGTGATATTCATATTCATGATATGGACTTCGAAGCAATGGGTACAACAACTTGTTTACAAATAGATTTAGATAAACTATTTAAAGGTGGTTTCTCAACTGGTCATGGTTACCTAAGAGAACCAAACGATATAATGAGTTATTCAGCTTTAGCTGCTATAGCTATTCAATCAAACCAAAACGACCAACATGGTGGTCAAAGTATTCCTTTATTTGATTACTATTTAGCACCAGGTGTTGTTAAAACATATCGTAAACAATTAAAAATGACTATCCAAGATTTATTAGATTATTCAGATTTTGGAACATTTATAAATATGAAATCTGTTGAAGAAGTAATAAATAAATTAACTACTATCGAAACAACAGTTGATGTATTTGAAAAATTCTATAAAGAAAACGCTTCATTAAAAAGACTATTTACAATGGCTTTAGAAAAAGCTGTTGCTAAAACTGATAGAATAACTTATCAAGCTATGGAAGCATTTATTCATAACTTAAATACAATGCATTCTAGAGCAGGAGCTCAAGTACCATTCTCAAGTGTTAACTTTGGTACAGATACTTCTCCAGAAGGCCGTATGGTTATGAAAAACTATCTACTTGCAGTAGATGCTGGACTTGGACATAGTGAAACTCCAATCTTCCCAATATCAATATTTAAGGTTAAAGAAGGAGTAAACTACAATCCAGGTGATCCAAACTATGATTTATTTAAACTATCATGTAAGGTGTCAGCTAAACGTTTATTCCCTAACTTTGAATTTATAGATGCCCCATATAATTTACAATATTATGTTCCAGGTCGTCCTGAAACAGAAGTAGCTACTATGGGATGTCGTACAAGAGTTATGGGTAATGTAGTAGATCCAGAAAAAGCCATTACTACTGGTCGTGGTAACTTATCATTTACAACAATTAACTTAGTTAGACTAGGTATTAAACACGGTATAGTAGGACCAAATGCTGATAAAAAGAAAGCTGATATGGATGCCTTCTATGCTGATCTAGATGAAAAACTAGAATTATGTAGAGATCAATTACTTGAAAGATTTGAAATTCAATGTAATAAAAGAGTATATAACTTCCCATTCTTAATGGGTCAAGGTAACTGGTTAGATTCAGAAAAACTAAAACCAAATGATAAACTAAAGAAAGTCTTAAAACATGGTACATTATCAGTTGGATTCATTGGTTTAGCTGAATGTCTAGTAGCTTTAATTGGTGAACATCATGGTCAATCAGCTAAGGCTCAAAAACTAGGCTTAGAAATCATCGGTCACATGAGACAAAAACTTGATGAATATAGTGCTCAATATAAATTAAACTTCACTTGCTTAGCAACACCTGCTGAAGGATTAAGTGGACGTTTTACTAAAATAGATAGAGCAATATATGGCAAGATTAAAGGTGTAACAGATCGTGAATATTATACAAATTCATTCCATATTCCAGTATATTTCAATATATCAATAGCTAATAAAATTAAATTAGAAGCTCCATATCATGCATTAACTAATGCAGGACATATTAGTTATATTGAATTAGATGGAGATGTTACAGAAAACATTGAAGCATTTGAATCAATAATTCGAATGATGAAAGAAGCTGGTATGGGTTACGGAGCAATTAACCATCCAGTAGATAGAGATCCAGTTTGTGGATATGTTGGAGTTATCAAAGACGTATGTCCAGGTTGTGGACGTCGTGAAGGAGATCCAATTCCAGCAGAATTACTAAAGAATTTAAATTTAAATAAATAGAAGGAAAGAGGTAAAAGGTATGAAAACAGAAAAAGTAGAAAAGGTAGCTGAAACTAAAGTTGAAAGCAAAAAAATGGTTGGTGAAGGAGTAGGATTCGAAAGAATCAGAAGAATCACTGGCTACTTAGTAGGTACAGTTGAAAGATTCAACGATGGTAAAAGAGCCGAAGAACGCGACAGAGTAAAACACACATTTGACAAATAGTTAGTTAATCTAACTATTTTTTTATTTCTATTATGATATAATAAATCTATATAATAGAGGTGCTATTATGACAAACGAAGAAAATAATAACAACGAACAAAAACAAACTAAAAAAAATAATCTTCTAATAATTATTTCCGTTCTCCTCCTAATAATAATTGCAATAGGGGCTTTTCTAATTTATAACAAATATCATGAATCACTAAATAAAGCTCAAAAAAGTGAAGAAACAGAATCAAAAGAACCAGAAAATCCTAATAAATATTCTTTAACTTTATATAACTGTGAAAGTGATCACTATATCATTTCTGACACTAAAAGTGAAGATTGTCATTCCGAATTATATAAAGTTCCTACTGAAACAAAAACTGCTAAATTAGTAGATTATGATAATGATGAAAAAGATATTGTCTTAATCCAAGATAATGGTTTAAAAATATATAATCATAATACTGATAAAATAGAAAAAATAGATCTAGAACATAAATATAAAAACTATGAATTAAATGTTAGTGATGATCGTAATAGCGTTATAGGTATCATTCTAAATGAAGAAAAAGAAGAAAATGATTATACATATTCCTACTATAATCTTCAAACTAAACAAGAATTATATAAAGGCGAGTACCAAAGTTTATATAGTGTAAGTGAAAATTACTTAGAAGGTGAAAAAACAAATGATACAACAACGACATTTGACCTTTTAAGTACTAAAGAAGAAAATACCTTAAAATCTCTTAATTCTGAAAATTACATTTATTACTATGAAGTAATAACTTCACTTGGTAACTATCTTATAATTAATTATACGGATGGTATAGGTAGTGCTGGTAATGAATACGTTATATATATTTCTCAATCTAAATCTCAATTTAAAGCTATAACTAATAAACTTCAAGATAAACAATATTCGATAAGTAATGATGGTAAACTATATGTTCAATATAAATCATCTATTAATGTCTTTAACCCTCAAGGAACTATTTTAAATACCTATAATATAGTAGGTGATGTTCTATACTTATATAATAAATTCTATTTAACTATTAACAATAATAAATTATATCTAATAAAATATGGTGAAGAAGAACCAGTTGAATTATTAGATTGGGATGACAAAAAAGTCTTCCATTCTGCCTTATCTCACTATTATAGTAAAGATGTATTAAACGAAAATAATGAAGTAGATAAAAAAGCCGGTTATTACTTTATTATTGCTAATGACTCAGAAATGAATAATGATGGTGAAAACCCAATAACAGGAGTAGAAATCTATTATAACTATGAAACTGGTGAAATAACAAAATCCCCAATAGATGAAGTACCAGGTTATGAAAAACCAATCCTATATCTATATCCCGAAAAAGAAACTAAAGTAGAAGTAACTTTTGCCAATAAAGATAGTTTAACTACCACTTATCCTAAATATAAAGATAAATGGGAAGTAACTGCTAAACCTAATGGTGATTTATATGATAAAGATGGTAAATACTATTATGGTTTATATTGGGAAGAAGATTTAAATCACTTAGTATCTTTTGATACAGGATTCTATGTAACTAAAGATAATGCTATTTCCTTCTTAGAAGAAAAACTAACCACAATAGGATTAAATGATCGTGAACGTAATGAATTTATTATGTATTGGTTGCCTATCTTAGAAAAAAATGAACAAAGCTTAGTATATTTTGAATTAACAGAAGAAAGAGATTCTTATAATAAACTTAATATTACACCACAACCAGATTCTTTCCTAAGAGTAGCTATTCATGTTAAAAAAGTTAATCAAAAAGTTAATATTAAAGAACAAAAACTACCTACATTTAAAAGAAATGGCTTTGTAGCTGTTGAATGGGGCGGAATTGTCTATTAAAAACGTGATATAATCACGTTTTCAGACTGTTGACAAACGAAAAGTTTGAAAACAGTCTTTTTATTTTATTAAAAATAATTTATAATTATAAATGC
>CANQOR010000021.1 GCA_947625535.1 uncultured Bacilli bacterium | reverse complement strand
GTGGACCTCGTAGGACTCGAACCTACGACCGCCCGGTTATGAGCCGGATGCTCTAACCAACTGAGCTAGAGGTCCATCGACCATTTAATAATAGCATATATAGGCGATTAATGCAATATATAATTTTTAAAATTTACGTAGTTTTTTCCTAAAAAACCTATAATAAGACAATAACAGCTAAAAAAACCATTAACAAGACAAAAATAAATTCCACCAATATAAAATAGCCTTTTTTATCTAATTCTTTACCACATAACTTACATACAAAGTTAAATAAAGCATAAAACAAATTAAATATAACAAATCCAATAATTGAAACTGCTAAACAAATAGTACCTACATTTAAATTAGTAATATTAGCAAAAGCTTGTAAACTAAAGCTTATTCCACTAACCATTCCTATACTTATAGCTATAAATATAGCTACTATTGTGACAATATCTATTATGTTCTTATCATATCTATTTTTTAACTCTTTAACATTACTATCTAATTTAACAAAATCAGCACTATTACTATCAAAAATAGTTTTAAGTAATCTAATTTTAAATCCATCACTAACCATATTCTTCGTACTTAAATTAGCTTTTTCAATACGATCCATTGCATCATAATAGTTATACATACTTACTAAATCTTCTCTATGTACTTCCATTTCAATTGACTTAAGCATATTATCATATATATTATCTGCTAATAAAATAGATTCAGCATAATAACATATCTTCTTCATATTAGCAGCAAACATACCATTGTCATTTTTATAGTACTCATAAATAAATCTTTCACGATTATCATTATCTTTTAAAAAATATAATAAATCAAACGCTACAATAAAACAAACCATATTTGTTCCATTACCACCATTATCTAATCTCTTTATTTTTTCTAAAATATCTTCTAGATTCATTTAAGACCACTCCTTACCTATAAGTATAACATAAAACCATAAAAAAAGTACCAAAAGGTACTTTATAACAAACTACTTAAATCTTCTTTTAAATAAACTATATATACAAATAATAAATCATAATAATCTTCTTCAAACAATACCTCTTTATTCTTTATATAATAAGAACTATTTAACTTATCTATATTTACTCCTTTTTTTAAACATAATTCTTCAATACAGCTAAGTAAATCTCTTACTTCTTTTAAAAGAATTTCTCTTTTAGAATCTAAACTTAAATCTTTATAACTATCTATATACTTTATCATTGCATCACCTGTATTTTAAATCATTACTTCTAACAAATAAATCCCATTTACTATGATCTTTAAATTCATTACGAGCTTTTAAGAAGTTTTCATATAATCTATCAGCATTTTCTTTAACATTATATTGATCTATAAATATAATTTGTTCATTTAGATAACCAAAACAAATATCTCTATATCTTTCTAATTTATCTGGTCTATCAATTACATCTAATTTTAAATTTCTATATATAAGTTTAACTATAAACTCTTGCGCAGCTTTAAGTAAAAGATTCTTTTCATATCCATCTTCATTAATTACATGATCAAAGAAATATAAAGAAGTAAAATCAAAATTATTTATTTTATCTTTAATTTCATTATATAACGTTACTAATTCTCTACTATCTATATCTTCAGCTATTACATATAAATCATAATTTCTTGTATCATAACTATCTAAAACATCACGTGATTTTAAATCCGTAATACAATGTTCTAAAATAAATTCTTTACGTCTCTCACAAACCCATAACTTAATATATTCCATTGTTGGAATAGGACCATGATAATCATATTCTATTTTTTTAGCATTTAATTTTACAACAAACTTATCTTTAAAAGAAACATCCATACTATCTAGTATTTCTTCAAATTTAGTTTTAGCAGCAGCATAAATACCTAATAGATAAACTGGATTATATAAATCATATATCTTATTAATTAAAGCACTTGTTACATCATTATTTCTTTTTAATTTAGGGGAATGACTAGCATCAAACATTATTCTTTCAAATATTTGGTTGCCTAAATCAAAAGCTAGTTCATATAATTCAATAGCTCTTTTTACAAAATCATTTAATGTTGATTCTTTATTTATATTATTTTTAAATCTCATATCAAAGAAACTATTTATTAAATTTTCTTTAAACTTCGTCATATATGAATTAGTAGTTGAATTTAATTTAACAAAAGTACCATCTTCATAACTTTTCATTAAATTTTCTTTTTCTAAGATTAATTCTTCAGACATCTCACGATATTTATCAAAAGTAATATCATTAATTAAATTAAAATGATTCTTTATTTCATTATTTTCTTGTTCTTTTTTATATACATCTTCATAATAATTAATTATTAAATTACTAATATCTTCACTCAAATTATTAATTTTTCTTTTATATCCAATTAATAATAACTCTTTTACTTTATCATAATCATCACTATATTTAAGTTTTCTTTCCATAAAATTAATTAAATGCTTAGCTTCATCAATTAATTTATTAACTCTATTCATAAAATCAAAATAAGTTTCATTATATAAAGGTTTAATTGTACCTAAAAATCTCATTTTAGCAATAAATTTATCATATATAAAAGCATTATCACTAGCTTCTAAAATATTTAATAAATATTCAAATTCTAAAGTATGTTTAGTTTCATTTCTTATTTCTTTTTTATCTAAAGAAGTAAATTTAGGAATACTATCTATTATCGTATTTTTCTTATCTATACGATAATCTTCATAAAAAGAACAACTAATAATTAAAGGCATTTCATCTACTTTATCATTACATACTTCAACACTAGTCTTATATAATAAATAAAAATATTCAAAAACATCTTTATTTACTTTATAAATATAATTAATTTGATCTTTCATTCTTTTATTAATTCTATTTAATTTAGTCATATAAAAACTAACATCGCTACGAGGTGTTTTTCTTATTTCCATAGTTAATTTTCTTATATTATCAATATTTCTTTTAATTTTATAATATGATAAAGAAGAAACACTTTTATAAACTATTTCATCATAAAAAAGTTTAAAAGCTGAACTACTTTTAGCTCCTTTTACCATCTTACTCACCTACTTGTGTCTTATATTTTTCATTAATTTTCATTAATTCTTCATACATTTTCGGTGTATTTTCTAAATTTTTAATAATTAAATCAATCAAATCAATTTGTTGATCAACGATATCTTGTATTTGTTCTTTTTCTAAAGCTTCATCTTGATCATTATCAATATATAATTTAGAAATTTCTTTTTCCAACCTATTATATTGTATTTCTAACTTATCACGCATAACTTCAAGCTCTTTAATATTAATATTCATCTTTTTCATCCCCTACTATTCTATATTAAATATCATATCATATTTTATTTAAGTAATAAAGATACAAATAAAAAAGATGGCTATTCTTCACCGAATGCCAACGTATAAATAAATTTATCGTAAGCTGAAGAACAAGTACCATCATTATCTAAATTAACATATCTAATATCATAATATGTTCCTTTATATACCATTGAAACATATTTAAACTTTGTAGCTTGTGAGTAACCTCCTGTTGAAGCTGGATTCTCTACTAAAGATATAACATTTAATTCATACCATATATTACCATTTATTTTTAATGATTCAACTGTTGTATTTATACCTTCTTGACCATCATATTCATCTTTTACTTGGGAAAAGAAATCATCAACAAAAGTATCTACATCATTTGTAGTTCCATAAGCAATACTAATAGCACAATTTTCACCCTTAGTATAATATCTTCTAAAAGTATCATCAGTTTTTAAAACAAAATCAGGACTTATAGAATAAACTAATCCTCCAAATTCAACATTTTCATTTGGTTTAGGTTTTAAATAATTGAGATAAACATATATTGATACTCCAATAAATAAGATAAAGCAAGTTGTATTAAAAATAAAACTTAAACTAATTTTAAATTTAAACCCACTTGTTTCTTCTTTTAACTCTTCTCCCCAATTTATTTGTGCATCTTCTTTAGTTTTCCTTTTCTTTTTCTTCTTCGGTTCATAGTTGTTTGTCATAACATCAGCATTATTTTGAAAAAATGCATTTTGAACAGATGAGGAAGTCATAACTGGTGGTGGCATCATCGGTTGTTTCGCCATATTATCCGTTGGTGGTTGAAAACCATTATTATTCATTAGAAGTGATGATTGGTCTTGCATCTTTGTACTATTTTCCATCTCGTTTATTTCATCTTTACTCTTAAAACGTGAATCACCGGAAAATATCTTTTCCAAAGCCGTTCTTTCATCATATTGCTGTGAATTTAAACTATTAAACTGATCAGAAAAGACACCAGATGCTGCTGAATTAACACTATTTTGATTAAAATCTTGATTATTAGAATAAACGTTTTCAATACCATTATTATCACTAATACTATTAATATTGTTAAAAACATTATCTTGACTAGTTGAAATAGTTGCACCAATTTGGCTATCAAAAGTATCACCAAAATTTAAAGGGGAATCATCATTTAATACAGTACCACACATATAACATGCTTTTTTCGAATCATCTAAAATAGTTCCACATTTTGGGCACTTTTTCATTTAATCCCTCCTATGCATCAGCTTTTACATCAATAAAACTCAATGACTTAGCAAAATTATTCAATGAAGCTGTACAAGAAGCATCTCCATTATTATTAACTAATTTAATATCATAAAAATAACCATTATAAACGGAAGTTAAATATCTTTGTTTTAAAATTAAAGGCTCAGAAGTCTTTGTTTCTTTATAAAAGATATTTAAATAATACCAATTTACATTATTTATTTTCATACTGCCATTTGAAGGAGTATATATATCCAAAACATTAACTACTTTATTATTATTATCTCTTTCTGGTTCTAACTCTGTTTTAACTTTTTGAAAATAGTCATTAACATGATCACCAGAAGTTGAAGTACCATAAGAAATAGATATTGAACAAGCACTACCTTTATCATCACTCTTTGAATAAACAACTGAATTTTGCGAATTGCCTGAAACTTCTCTTAAACTATCGTCTACTTCAAAGTATAAATTTTCTATTTTAGGTTCAATTTCTACTTCTTTACTTTTAAATTTATTATATTGAAAAGCTGCAAATACTAAAATACCTATTAAGATTATAAATCCTAAAAAAGTTAATAATTTCTTGTTTTCAGAAAAGAAATCAAAAATATCTTTTTCATCACTTTTCAAAGGTTTAATTTCTGGAAAAGAATTATTTTCAACCCCTTTATTAACAGCTCCCGTACTAGAAAATCCTCCAAAATCAGGATTTATATTATTATTTCCATTACTAAATGTTGGTGGATTAGGATTACCATTAAAAGCACCTGTACTAAAACCACTACCATTATTATTAAATCCTGAGCTAAAAACATTATTGGTAGATTGCGTTGATTGACCAAATGAATTATCAAAACCATTACTAAATCCATTACCAAAAGGATTATTATTAAATTGGTTACCAAAATTCATATTGCCACCCATAGAATTACCACCTAATGTATTTCCACAAAAAGGACAAATATTACGACCATCTTCAATAAAAGAACCACATTTTGGGCATTTCATTTATATCACCTTCTACATCGCTACTCTTAAACTTTTCTCTCTAAAAGAAAGAACTTTTTTTGCTTTTTCAAGCAACTCCTTATCTGTAGAACTAGCTACAACCTCTTTTATATAACTTTCATACATAGAAAATAATCTATCGAATTCTTCGCTATAACCATAATCTACTAATGATGATAAATAAGCTACCATTAAATCTTGTCTAAAATTATTATTTTGCAATTTTACCAATCCTTTCTAGATTAAATTCTAATAATATTAAATTGACTAATTCAAGTAATAAGTCACAAGCTATATTACTACTACTTACTTTAACTTCTTGTTTATTAATAATCGTATAAACTAACTTATTTAAAAATATATAAGGATCACTTTCAAATAAAACAGATAAACGATATTCAACAGGATTTATTTCCAAAATCTTACTTTTTACCAAAGGAATATTAGATAATTGAAAACTAGATTCAATAATATCCATGTTTTCCTTCATTCTTCTTACTAATTCTTTAAGGAATTCTTCTTTAAATCTCATGAATACCACCCCGTATGTAAATCCCTACTATATAAAAATTATACCACAACAAAAAGAAGTTAGCATCTTCTTTTTATTACTTTTCATTTTTTTCATCTAAATACTTAATAATTATATATAATACTAACAATATAACAAATACTAAAAAGACTGTATTATTCTGAAAAAATTCACTTAATAATACACCAAAAGAACAAATAGTACTTCCAAATAAAATCCTTTCTGCGTAAGCTATTCCTATACCTAAAGTACCTTTTTTATCTTTAACTAACTCTAAATGATAATCAAACCTTGTCTTTTTACTTACATGAGTTAATAAATAATTAAAATAAATTAATACTGGTAAAAAAGTTATACATAAACCAAATATTGTAATAATTCCTTCAATAAGAGTCCCTTCAAACATCTAAATTACCTCCCTATATAACTATTAACATAAGAACATCCTTCATTCTCATAACCCGTCTTAACATACTCTGGTGTTGAGAAATTATCGGTCTTATAATCATAAGTTATTTTAAATTCATAATAAACTGGTTTATTACTTTCACTATTTTCGACACACATCTTATCATCATAACCAACAAACAATCTAAAATAACGTTTACTTCTATCATAAGAAATATAAATACTATTATTAGTATCTAAAACTTCATTATTAACTTTAATAGGAAACATCTTATCTAAATCATAAAATATTCCTTTAGTACCAATAGCTTTAAATTTATAATTATATTTATGATCCTTATTTTGTCTTTCAATAGCTATTAAACTCTTACCAAATGGTTGAAATACTGGTAAATTATTATAATTATTAAAATTATATTTATACAAAGTGTTTTCTTTATCTTCATTTTCATTAGTAATACTCATTTGATAACTGCCATCATCTAATACTTCAAAATTAAATGTCATTTTAGAAGAAATACCTTCTATAGCTGAACTTATTTTATAATAGTTACCTTCAAACTCTGTTTCTTTTAATATTAATTCATAACTATCAAGATCAATCTTATCAAGTGAGTTAGCTATACTATTATTAACTTCTATATAATTAACTGTAATATCTTTTTCAAATTTTTGATCATTATAATTAATTACATAATTCTTTTTATCATCTTTAAGTTTGATATCTAAATTTTCTACTTTACCTTTACCTAAATTATATGTTCCCATACAAGAACTCTTATAATAGTAAAAATCTTCATTAACAATTAATAAATAATAATTAATAGAAGTTACAGAACAACCTCTAAAAATACTTTTAGTTCCATTTAAACTTTCTTTATAAGAATATATTCCATTATAATTATCAGTTACTTCTTTATCATTATTAGTCAAATTTTCTATAACACTAAGTAACGGATTCTCTTTTCCTGTAATAATATAATATGCGAAAAAAACAACTATACAAATAGCTAAAATAACTAAAACAAATATAATATTTTTTAATGCTCTAGACTTTCCCATATCATATGCTCCTCTATTATTGATTATAGCATATAATAATTTTTTTTAAAACAAAAAGAGTGTATCTCTTACACTCTTCGTAATTATTATTTTTTACTACTATATAACAAAGATAAAGTTTCATTTTCATCTTCTGTTAAATCACTATTAACATCTAATATCATTTGTCTACTCTTTAAAGAATTAACTACTCCTTTTTGTTCTTCACATAATGTTGTAATTTCATTATTAGCAAGATTAGTCTTTGTTTCCATTCTACCTATAATAGTATTTATATAATATAAGACAAACTTTTGTAATTGTTCATAATATAATTCGGCCGTTATATCATCAGCAGACATATTATTAAAATTAGCAAAATTTAAAAATGCTTGATATAAAACTTCCTTATCTACTTCTTCTATTTCTTTTGCTGAAGGTAACTTAATACCTAAATCATCTTCATCATATTGAATATCTGTATGATTATATAATCTTGTAGCTTGCATTGTGGCAACACATACATCTCTATTTTTTAACATATTATAGAATAATTCTCTAAGTAAATTACAATATTCTTTTATTTCTTTAGCAAATAACTCGTAATTTTCATCTACTTCTTTTAAATGTTCTTTGTCATAAGCTTGTAATTTTTCTTTTAATAATGTAGCTTTTCTCTTTTTCAAATTACGAATAATAAAACCACTTTTTTGAATAGATTCCATTTCTTCAATAATATTAGCACGACTCATACCTACTCTTGTACGTTTACTAACATAATCGTCTTTTCTAGATACAACATGAGAATATTCTATTCTAGCTCTAATCATTGGAATATTTCTAAGTCCCATCTTTGTTTTATTAGCTCTTTCACTCATTTGCATAGATATTCCATGATAACGACGTTTATCTTGTTGAATAGAATCTATCTTACTAGATAAATCAGTTAAAGTATCTAATGAATCACTAAATTCTTGAACTCTTTGATTTTGTAAATAATATAAATATTTTTCATAATACATAAAATCTTGTGGTTTTAATTTGCTTCTTAATATTTGGTTAATGATTTCTTGTCTTGATAAATTATCTATCGTTCCAACACATTCTTTTAAGATTTCTCTTAATTCGATATCTGTTTTACTATCTAATTCTTCTATTAATTTTAATGTTTCATTAACACTTTCAAGCATTTTTGCATCTAACATTTTAATTACCTACTTTCTTATCTAAAACTGGACCATCAAAGTATTCTCTACCATATTGTGAAGCTAAAGACTCTTTAAGACTTTCATAAACTCTTAATTGTTCTTCAGGACTTAAACCTTCTACTACTAACTTAGATACTAATTTACGACATTCTTCTTCATTAGTTGGATAATAATTTCTTATTTGTTCCATTTGACGAATATTAAGAGCTCTTTGTTTAACTAAACTAATCGTCTTTGTTACAGTATCATTATTAGCTTCTACTTGGCCTTTTAAATCAACTATTAGACTATTATAATAGCTAAGTACCTCTAAAATCAACCTTCTTTTAAATAAATCTAAGTCCACATAGATAATTTTTCCGTAAATTGAATCAAAATATCTTTCAAACAATTCATAACTAGTAGGATTTTCTTCTTCTTTTTTAAAACTATTTAAATAATATTGGAAACCTTCATTTTCCATAAACTTTTCAAATATTTCATATAATTCATCTTTATTACATTTATAACTATCATCATGTTTTTTAAATAAAGAGAATTTTTTCTTAGATTCCTTTACTGGAATAGGAACATTATTAGCAAACATTGTAAATTCTGTTAAATGCATACTAAGATCACTTAATTCTGAAGTCTTTTTAACTAAACTAACACATTGTTCCTGAGTTACATTAGCTCCTGTTTCTAAAGAAGATAATTCTTCACTAGAATCAAAAGTCTCTAAAGCTTCCCCATATTCATTTTTTAAAAATAATCTTCTAAACCATTTAAAATAATCTACTTTAATATCATAAAACTTAGCTACTAGATTTAAAAATTCTGAATAAGAAGCATTTCTAATTTTACTTACTAATTCATCACATTCATCTTGAATACGTTTCATTTCTAAAGAAAGTTTTTGATATCTCACACTAGAATAGTAATTCTTACCATAACTATTCTTTATTCCTTCAATTGATTTAGTATAACTTACTAAAGTATTATTACAATCTTCATCAACTATCTTAATAAATAAATCTTTTCTACCCTCTTCATCTAAAGTTTCAAAATGAAAGAATATTCTTATTGCTTTAAAAATATTTTCTAATAAGTTTCTCTTACTTATATATTTTTTCTTTATTAAATCATTCATTAAGACATTATCACTATTTAAATCTCCATATTCTTTAACAAAAGCCATTTCATCTTTAGTTAACATATATTTAGGATTTACTCTTTCATCATAAGTAATAATAGATAAACTATTAATATAATCAAATTGTTCTTTAGTTAAAATTCCTTGTCCATAATCATATTGAGCTTCATTCTTACAAGACATAAATTTTAATTGTAATTGAAATAACTGATTAAGTATTTGATTAACTGAATCACAATACTCTGTATAATAATCTTTGGCCATAAAAAATCCCCCTTTATAGAATGGGGATTATTCTAACACAAACAATATATTTTAGCAAATTCTTCTTATATTATTTATATATTAATATTTCTATTATGAAACCACCTTTTTTAGTCATTTTAAGTATCTTATTAAATTTAAATTTACCATATCTTCTAATGCTAAAAATATCTCCCTCTTGTAAGACTCTTGTTGGTTTAATTTCATCATTATAATTTAAATTAACTTCATTATTTTTAAACTTATCTAATGTATCTTTACGACTACAATTAGTAATAGAACTTACAATATTATCTATTCTTAAAGATGAAACTATATATTCTTTAGCTACTGTATCTTGAATAAACTTATCTTTTGAAGCAATATCTACTTCTTCTAGAATAATCTTATTACCATTAATTTCAGTTAAATTACAAGTAAAATAAGAGACTAAATGAGGTAATAAAAAGATATAAAATTCATCATTATACTTCACAATGTCTCCAAAAGTATCTTCTTTTATTCCTAATGAAAATATTGTTCCAAGTATCTCTTGATGTCTTAATTTATTTTTACATTTAATCTTAAATAACTTAATATCAGGTATATCTTTTTTATATAGTATAACTTTACTACATTCATCATATAACCAATAAATATTATATTCATTCTTAAAAAGTTTCCCTTTTATAATCATTAATTCTTTCTGTGTAATAAAATTAGTTTTACCATAGTTATTTAAAGAATCTAATATTTTCTCTATATTATAATTATTTACTTTCATTACTATCTCTTTTTACAATTTTTAAAATAAAATCATTAATACTTTCACTTAATATAACAATTAATATATTAAAGAAATTATAACCAAATAATATATAATAAGTTATTGTATACATACCTGTTGAAATATAAAATATTATTGGAATAAGCATTATTATTAAGATAATTAAAATAGTACTAATATCTTTAGCTTCAATATGATTTTTTCTTTTATTTTTATCATAATAAGTATTTATATACAAATATAAATTAATAGCTGCAAATAATAAAATTTTAACTAACTTTATTTGATCAGCATGCTTATAGAATTTTGCAAAAAAGATAAATATACCAAATAATATTAAACTATCAAAACGAAATAAATTTAAAAAATTTTCTTTAAACCATTTCTTATTAATTGTCGTTTTTCTTGTTATTTTAATAAAATTTTTAGCTGTTTCAATAAAATATAAAAACCATGGGATAAAAGTTAAATAAACCAAAAATTTTTGCATACTTCCACCTCATATGTAATTATACAAAATTTTTTTAATCATTAAAAGTCTTATTAAATTATTTAACAACAATTCTTCCATCATATTTAAATTGATAATCATTTATTAAGTCTTGAATTAATGTTCTATCATAATGAGTATCATTTAAAATATTAATTTCAATATTTTGAATATGATAAGTATCTATAATACGATATAATTTACTTTGTAAATTCTTAATTAAAGAAAAACTTATCCTATCTTCTATATTAATATATAAAGTATTCATTGTATAAATCATTTCCATATTATCACCATTCTCAATATAACAAAAAACCATTTTTAAAACTACATCTTCGACAAAATATGTAAAAAATAGGAGTTTTTTTTAGTATGTATATCTTTTTTTGATATAATTTTATTAGGTGATTATTATGCGACTTACACTAATGATTTTATTAAGTAAAGCAATTACATTTGTTTGTAAATTATTTAAAAGAAATGGTTCTGTATATCCAGGTTATTTTATAATAGATATTTTAAAACAAGAAGATATCTTAGAAAAAGTAAAGTATCCTAAATATGTTATTGCAATTAGTGGCTCTTCAGGTAAAGGATCAACTACAGATTTAGTAAATCATATCTTAACTGATGCTGGATATGATGTTTGTTATAACCAAAGTGGTAGTAATGGTGTTTTAGCGGCTGCTACTCTAATATTAAATAATTGTACTATAACCGGTAAATTTAAACATGAAGTTTTATTATTAGAATGTGATGAACGTCATTTAAAATTAATCTTTGGTAAAAATAAAGTAACTCATCTAGCTGTAACTAATATTACAAGAGATCAACCTCCTCGTAATGGTGAACCAGATATTGTCTTTAACGACATCTTAAAAGTTGTCTCTAAAGATACTAAGTTAATTTTTAACTGTGATGATCCACTAGTAAATCGTATGTCTTATCTATTTGATAATGAAAAAACAACATTTGGAGTTGGTCGTACTGAAGATAGTTATATAAAAAGTAACATTGAAGCAACCGATTATGCTTATTGTCCAAAGTGTCATGCAAAATTACAATATGATTACTATCACTATGGTCATATTGGTAACTATCATTGTAAAAAATGTGATTTTAAAAGAGGAACTCCCGATTATGAAGCAACTAATGTTAATTTTACTAAACATAGTATTAAAATAAATGGTAATGACATATATTTAAATAAAGATGTTTTATATGCTGCTTATTATACTGTTGCAGCTTATGCCATAACTAAAAGTATTGGCTTAAAAGATGAAGATATTATTAAATCTATAAACGAAGATAAATTAGCTTCAAAACGTGGCAAAGTACTAACTTTAGATAATCGTAAATTAACTATGTTAGAAAGTAAAAATGAAAACAATCTAAGTTACTACCAATCAATTAGATTTATTAAAAATCAAAAAGGTAAAAAAACAGTCATCTTAGGATTTGATAATGTTTCTAGAAGATATAAATTCAATGATTTATCTTGGTTATGGGACGTTGAATTTGAATTACTAAATGATAAAAATATCGATAAAATATTTTGTATTGGTCGTTTTAGATACGATGTTATAACTAGATTATCTTTTGCTGGTATACCTAAAGATAAAATAATTTTAGTAGATGATTTAAATAATTTAATAAAAATGGTTAAAAAAGATAGTGTTGGTGATATCTATACAATGGTATGTTTTGATATGACTGCTATAATTCATAAATTAATTGAGGATGATGAAAATGAAAAAGTTTAAAATAGCCCATTTGTATTATGATTTAATGAATTTATATGGTGAAAATGGTAATATTAGATTTCTAGTAAAAAAATTAGAAGAACAAAATATTGATGCAGAAGTTCATTTTTTAAGTATAGAAGATAAAATTGATTTTGACAAATATGATTTTTACTATATTGGCATGGGTAGTTCTGATAATGCTACTCTAGTATTATCTCATTTACTAAAATATAAAAAAGATATAATATCAGCTATTAATAAAAATAAATTCTTTTTAATAACTGGTAATGCTATTGATTTATTTGGTACATCTATTACTAAATTAGATAATAAAACTTTAAAAGCTTTAGGTATCTTTAATTACGAAGCAACTGAAGAAGAATTTAGAATAGTTGGTCCTCAATACTACGAATCAGATTTAATCAATCAAAAAATATTAGGGTTTCAAAATCGTAGTACAGTTTTAAAAAATGTTAATGAAAAATTATTTACCGTTATAGATGGAACTGGTTATAGTCCTAATGATAAAAACGAAGGTGTTCATTATAATAACTTCTATGGTACATACTTAATTGGTCCCCTACTAGTAAGAAATCCTTATTTATGTGATTTCTTTGTTAAAGAAATATGTTCTTATTTAAATATTAAGTATCAAAAAATATCAACTAATGATTTTGCTTATCGTGCTTATCATGAATATATTAAAAACTTTTATACCAAATAAAAATTACTGATTCATTTCAGTAATTTTTGTTTGCTTTTTTCTTTCTCTTTCAGCTTTAGAATAAATACATCCACAATAATCTTGTCGATATAAATTATATTTTTTAGCTAACTCAATACTATGTAAATAGCCGTTCTTTTTCTTAAAATCAGAATATAAATACTTAATCTTATATTTATTACTTAAACTTTCACCAATTTCATTAATCTTATCACTTTTCTTTAAAGGACTAACAGTTAAAGTTGTTCCAAAATAATCATATCCTTTATCTAAAGCTGCTAAGGCCGTTTTTTCTAAGCGTAAATAATAACACTTAATACAACGTGCTCCCCCTTCACTAACATTTTCTAATCCTTTAATAACATCATGATATTTATCATTATCATAATCACAATCTATAATATCTAATTTATTATTACTTTTATATTCTTTAAGAAATCTAATTTCTTCTTGTTTTCTTTTATCATATTCTTCATATGGTTCAATATTAGGATTATAATAAAAAATCGTAATATCAAAGTAAGGTGCTAACAAATCAATTACATGTGTTGAACAAGGAGCACAACAACTATGTAACAATAACTTTGGTACATTATTATTCATTGTTTCTTTACTTATAATATCTTCCATTACTTTGTTATAATTCATTAACATCACGACTTTTCTTTTTCTTGTTCTTCTTTTTCCTTTTCTTCCTTCGCCATTGATTCATAACTCTTAAAATATATATTATCTTCCGTAATAGTATCTAAATATAAGACCCCTTTTGTTTTATCCATACCTAAAGATACAAAAATTGTATTATAAGAATTTAAATTCTTAATATTAACTGTATCTATAACAACTGTATTACCATCAATCATTTTTAAATTAAAACGATTATTATCTATAATAGTACCATCTGATCCTTTATATGGATTATATTCTATTTCATTAATTGATTTAACTATATTATAATCAATCTTATTTAAACCATTAACTAATTCTTTAAATACTGTATCTGGTGTAAAATTAATAAGTGTCGGTACACCTAAATATTCATTACTAGAATCAATTGACTTATTACTAGAAGTTATATACTTATTACTATATTTATAATAAAACAATACTTTAGCTTCCTTAATATTAATTGTTAATTTACCAAAAATATTTCTTTTAATTTTAACTTCATCAATTAACGGATTTTCTAAAAGTAATTTTTTACTTTTTTTAATATTTAATTTATATATTTTAGGATAATCTTTAATTCCAATAGTTTCAATTATTAAAGCATCACTAACAATATCATTTCCCTTTATATAAATATTTTTAATTTTCAAAGAGTAAACATATAAAAAAAATACAACAATAATACATAAACATAAAAGAGTCTTTAAAAGAAATTTAACTTTTAATTTCCTTCTTTTCTTTTTCTTTATTTCTTTTTTTTGTTGTACTTTTTTGCCCATATTCTTACTCCCAATCTATAAATTCTTGCTCAATAACTAAATCAACATTTGTTTTATCTAAAACAACTTTATGAACATAATTAATTAATTTATATACATCTTCACTAGTTGCTTTACCTTTATTAACTATAAAATTAGCATGTTTCAAAGATACTTCAGCATCCCCTATATGGTAACCTTTTAAACCACAAGATTCAATTAAACGACCAGCAAAATCTCCTTCAGGATTTCTAAATACTGAACCTGCTGATGGAAACTCTAATGGTTGTGACTCAACACGTCTTTGGCGACGATTTTCTATAATTTCTAATGAACCTTGTTTGTCTCCTTTTTTTAAGAAAAACTTAGCAGCTACTATAATGTATTTTTTATCTTCTTTAAATGAAGTAGTACGATAGGAGTACTCAATATCTTCATGTTCCAATACCTTAATGTCATAATTTTCATCTAATACAGTAACTGAAGAAACATAATCCATTAAACAAGCATTATAAGCTCCAGCATTACCATATATTCCCCCACCTACAGTACCAGGTATTCCTGATGCAAACTCTAATCCTGTTAAAGAATTATTAACCATTTCTGAAACAAGTTTAGGAAGCATTACTCCTGCTTCAGCATAAATCATTTCCATATCAGGATGAACTTCTATCCCATTTAATTTACTTAAATGAATAACAGCTCCCTTAAACTCACGACTATTAAGAACTATATTAGATCCATTACCTAAAATAAAATATTTAATATTATTATCTTTTAAAATTTTTAAAATACTAATTAAATCTTTAATTGAGTTAGGAGTTATTAAATACTCAGCAGTTCCTCCAATATGATATGTATTTAAATTTTTTAATGTTGCATGTTCTTGAACATCGCCATATAAAATTAGTTCATTTATCATTTTATCAATTCCTTTATTTTATTATATATTAAGTCACTACTGTTATTCATACTCATTTTATGAAGATTATCCTTCATTTGCTTATATTTCGAAGAATCACTTAGGACTTCATTAATTTTACTTATTAGTTCATCAGATGTCAAATCTTTTTCTTCTATAATTTCCCCACCACCATTATTTTTTACTTCCAAAGCATTATAATATTGATGATTATTAGCTACATAAGGAGATGGTATAAAAATAGCTGGTAATGTTAAAGATAAAATTTCACTCATTGTTGAAGCTCCAGCTCTTGTTATTATTAAATCAGTATTTTTAAGTAATGCTGGTAAATTATCTAAGTAAGGGACAACTTTAACATTACTTGCAAATTCTTTATTTTTTATAAAATCTTCATATAAAGCTTTACCTGTTATATATAAAACCTCATAATCTTCATCTTTAACTTTATCTAAAAACTCACTCATTTTTTCATTAACAGTTTCTGAACCTAAACTTCCCGCAACTACTACTACTAATTTTTTATTTTTATGAAAACCTAACGTTTCTTTATCCATTGGTTCCATTGCTAAAGCATTCTCTCCACATGGATTTCCCGAATAAAAAACTTCTCCTTTAACTTTATTAAACTTACTTATTGATTCCTTAAAAGAAACTCCAACTAAATCAGCCTTTTTTTGTAAAGCTAAATTAGATTTACCAGGTAAACTATTTTGTTCATGAATAAAAGTCTTAATTCCTAACTCATTAGCAGCACAAATAACTGGATATGTAACATATCCCCCTATTCCCATTACAATATCTGGTTTAAACTCTTTCATTAATTCTAAACATCTTTTTTTAGCTTTATTAATTAAAAATACATTTTTAATATCTAATAATAAATCTCTTTTAGAAAAACCATATATTTCTATTGCTTCATATTTAATTCCTCTTTTAGGTATTAAATCTTTTTCCATACGATTATGAGTTCCAATATATAAAACATCTAAATCTTTTTCTTTTTCTTGAAATTTATTAATAATAGCTAGAGCTGGATAAATATGTCCACCAGTTCCTCCAGCTGAAACGATAATCTTCATTGATAATCACCTAATATAATTATACTATATTATTCCATAAAATTGACTAATATAAAGATAATAAAATGTAAAGAAACATTTCGTAAAAATAATTTCAAAAAAGCTATCTAACTATGATATAATAATTAAAGTAATATAAAATATAAAAATCGGTGGTGTGTGATATATGCGTTTATTATTATTCGACGAAGAAAAAATTACAAAATTAGTTCTTCCTGAGGTAATTGATGGTGTTTTCTTAATGAAATATACACCCGAAGGTTCTAAAGTAACTAGAGACTTAATAATTGAAGCTGAAGAAGGCAAATGGTTTTTAAAAGGAAGTACTAATATTGGTATTTTAGAATCATCTAATTCTTTAATTGAAAGTATAGAATTAACCAACTACATGAATGTTAGAATTCTTCTTATAGATAGACAAGTTGTTGTTAATTTATATTGCTTACCTACTTTAGAAGAAAACAACTTACGAGGAATGGTCTATGCTGATCAAATAACTATCGGTAATAGTAATCAATGCTCAATTGTTTATAACAATAATAGTATTGCTAATCTTCAAGCAACCATTATTCATAATAATGGATGGTATATTACACCACCAAGTGAAAACTTCCAAGGATATATCTTTGTAAATGGTAAAAGAGTTAAAAAAGCTACTAATTTAGTAATAGGTGATATTATCTTCATAAATGGTTTAAAAATCACTTGGATGGGTAGCTTTCTTCAAACAAACAATCCCAATAATAGTGTTTATTTAAATAGTTCTTATATCCAAAGTTATAAAGATGATAATTATGACAATACTGTATATGATCCAATATCTGATGAAGATGAAAATGTTGAATTATATAAAATAGAAGATTACTTCTTTCATACCCCAAACTTAAAACAATACTTAACATCTAAAGAAGTAAATATTGATCCACCACCAACGTCTCCTCTACCTCAAGATAGTGGCTTAATTACAGCCAGTGCTAGTATAACAATGCTTGCTTCATCTTTTGCAACTGGTTTTAATTTAATTAATAATATTCAATCAGGTATTCCATTAACTAGACTTATTCCAACAGCAGTAACCTTTATTGCTATGATTATTGGTTCTATATTAATGCCTCGATTTGCTAAAAAGTATAATCGTCGTGTTTTAGAAAAGAAGGAACAATTCCGTGTTCAAAAATACACAAGTTACCTACAAGAAAAAAATAAAGAAATTGCAACAGAAATGAATAAACAAATTCAAATCTTAAATACCAATTATCCTTCTATCGTAACTTGTTTAAAAACATTTAATATTAACAATAATATGGTTTGGTCTCGCGAAATAAAAGATCAAGATTTCTTAGAAATAAGACTCGGAACTGGTAATCGTGAAGCTGAAATAAAAATTAATGCTCCAGAAGAACACTTTACTTTAGACGAAGATAGACTTCAGCAATTAATTTATAAAATAGTTGGATCTTCAACTACTCTTGAAGATGTTCCTATTACTTTTTCATTACTAGAAAATAAAATATCAGCTATAATTTCAAGTTGTGATTACTATCAAGACTACATAAACTCTCTTATAGCTCAAATTGCTATTTATCATTGTGCTGCTGATTTAAAAATAGTTTTTCTAACTAATAAAGAAAGAAATAATAACAGCCTTTCATTTGCTAAGTTCCTACCACATTGTTTTAATGAAGACAAAACAGTTCGTTTTTATAGTGAAAACAGCGATGAAATGAAAATACTATCTTCATATTTAATGAATATTTATAATGAACGTGTAGAAAAAAAGAGTCAAGAAAGTGAAAATGAAGAAGTAGCTGAAGAGAAAGAAAGACAAAAAGCTTATCGTAAATTTGAAACTTATTACTTAATTATCACCGATGATTTCCTTACTGCTAAATCTCTTCCAATTACTGAAACATTACTAAATTCTGATGATAACTATGGCTTTTCATATTTAATACTAGATAATTCAATAAAAAAACTACCCAATCAATGTAAAGCCTTTATTAATGTTGTTAATGGTGAAGGATGTGTAATAGAAAGAAATTTAAATAATCAAACTATGTTTAAACCTGAGTATGCTTCAATCAACATGCGTGAAATAGGAACAAGATTATTAAATATTCCTTTATTAGAAGTTGATGAACAATCTTCCCTACCTACTTCCCTATCATTCTTAGAAATGTTTGGTGTATCTAAAATTGAGCAATTAAATATTTTAAATAGATGGCGTAATAATGATCCAACCATAAGTCTTTCTACCCCAATTGGTGTTCATACAAGTGGTGAGGTATTCAATTTAGACTTACATGAAAAAGCTCAAGGACCACATGGTTTAATTGCAGGTTCTACTGGTTCAGGTAAATCAGAATTCATTATTACTTTCATTTTGTCAATGTGTGTTAACTATCACCCTGACGAAGTTCAATTCGTTTTAATCGATTATAAAGGTGGTGGACTTGCTGGAGCCTTTGAAAAGAAAGACCTTGGTAAAGCCGTACCTCACATTGCTGGTACAATAACTAACCTTGATGCTGGTGAAATAAACCGAAGCTTAGTATCAATTAATAGTGAATTAAAAAGAAGACAACGTATTTTTAACGAATCAAAATCAATTACTGGTGAGTCAACAATTGATATTTACAAATATCAAAAATATTATCGTGAAGGTATCGTTAAAGAACCTATATCTCACCTATTTATTATTTCCGATGAGTTTGCTGAATTAAAAGCTCAACAACCAGAATTTATGACTGAATTAGTTTCAACAGCTCGTATAGGTCGTTCATTAGGTGTCCATTTAATCTTGGCAACTCAAAAACCAAGTGGTGTTGTTAATGAACAAATATGGTCAAATACTCGTTTCCGTGTTTGTTTAAAAGTTGCTAGTAAAAGTGATTCTATGGAAATGTTAAAGCGTCCTGAAGCAGCTTCTATAAAAGAAACTGGTCGTTATTACTTACAAGTCGGATATGATGAATACTTTGATATTGGTCAATCTGGCTGGGCCGGTGCTAAATATGTTCCATCAGATACTATTATTAAACAAATAGATGATTCAATTAACTTTATAAATAATACTGGTTCAATTATTAAATCAGTTTCTAATCTTATTAAAAAAGAAAAAACAACTGAAAATGGTGATCAATTAACAAACATCACTAAATACTTAATGGATATCGCCGAAAAATCTAATTATCAAACCCGTAAATTATGGTTAGATAACATTCCAGAATACATCTACATTGGTAATCTAAGTAAAAAATACTCTTATACAGCATCTCCTTATAATATATCTCCTATTATAGGTGAATATGATGATCCAGAAGGACAAAAACAAGCTCTTCTTACATTAGATTTAACTAGTAAAGGAAATACTATCATATATGGTGCTAGTGGTGTTGGACAAGATAACTTATTATCAACAATAATCTACTCTTCAGCAATATATCATCGTCCTGAAGAAGTTAACTTCTACGTTATAGATTTAGGTGCTGAAACCTTAAAAATATTTAATAAACTACCACATGTTGGTGATATATGTACAATTGATAATGTTGAAAAAATAACTAACCTTTTAGTTATGTTAGATGAAGAGCTAGATCGTCGTAAAGATTTATTTGCAGATTATAATGGTGAATATTCATACTATATTGAAAAAGGTCCAGAAAAATTACCTCAAATAGTTTGTATTATTAATAACTATGATGTTTTCTTAGAAACATTTAGAAAAATGGGTGACTTATTAGAACCTTTCTATCGTGAATGTTCAAAATACGGAATATGTTTCATAATTACTTGCTCTACTATGTCAACATTACGAAGCAAAGTAGCTGAATACTTCACTAATAAATTATGTTTACGTATGGCTAAAGATGAAGATTATCGTAATATACTTAATTCACCTAAAGGACTTGTTCCTGCTAACTATAAAGGACGTGGTATTGTTAAATTAGATAAAAAATGCTACGAATTCCAAAGTGCTTATATTAATGTTCTAGATAAAATAAATGATACTATTAAAGATGTATCAACTAAATTAATAGAAACATATAATACTTATAAAATAAAAAGAGTTCCTGTCTTGCCAGATGTTGTTACTCTAGATATGGTTGAAAGCGACTTAACAAGTCTAGAAAAAGTTCCAATTGGATTTAATGTTGAAACAAAATCAATCTTCTCATATGACTTCTATAAAGAAAAAATCAATATTATATCTAGTAATGAATTAGAAGAAGCATCTCCATTTATATATGCCTTATCATCATTACTGACTATGTTAAAAGATTATAATTTTAAAGTAGTTGATTTTACTAAAACATTTGATATCTTAAAAATTGGTGGTAAATTAATCTCATCTGACTTTGATAACGTTATAACAACTATTTCAAATGAAATTAAAGATGAAGCAACTAAAAATATTAAAAATATTTACTTCTTTATTGGTTTATCTAATATTAAATCTTGTCTTCAAGAACCAACTTATAATTTATACAATATCTTTATGAAAGAAGCTAAAAACTTTAAAAATACTAACATAATTATTTATGATACATATAATAACATTAAAAAATTACAATTAGAATTATGGTACTTAAATAATGTTAATAAAACTGTTGGAATATGGATTGGTGATGGTGTTGGTACACAAACTGCTATCTCTTATAAGAATTTACTTCTAGAATATCGTAAAATGCAATTTAGTGATATGGCTTTTGCTAATGATAAGAGCAATGTCATTCCAATTAGAAAAGTTATAGTTGCGGAGGAAAAAAATGAAGAATAAAGTTGTAATAGAATTAGTTGTACCAGAACTAGAAGAAAGTTATAGTTTATATATTCCAATTTCAAAAAGAATTGGTGATATCATTAATTTATTACTAAAATCTATTTCTGAGTTTAATAATTGTCAATATGGCAATAAAAAAGAAATTGCTTTATACAATTCCTCTACTGGTCAAAAGTATAATCCTAATGATTTAGTATATAAAACTGATATTAGAAATGGTACAAGACTTGTCTTAATATAAAAACATAGAGATCAAAAATCTCTATGTTTTTTTAAATTGTTATAACTGATTTTTCTTTTTCTTTAACGATAGGTTCTTCAAGTCCTTCTACATCAGATTGTAATTCTTCTAAACTTTGTTCAATTGTAGCCATTGATTTCACTAACCAATTATCACAACTATCTAATCTTGAACTACAGCTACTTAATTTATCACTTAGTCCATTCATATAGCTATAATATCTAAAATCATTAGGAACACTCATATTAGCTGCATTGGCAGCTGTTTTTAATGTTCTATTAGAAGATTCCAAACTAGACTTAACATATTTTTTTAAATAATCAGCATCATATTTAAGTTTGGTCATTTTTTCATAACCTCTCTACATAAAACATCAATCTTATTTGCCGTATTAATGAGACTCTGTGCATAACCTTTCAAAGAATTAGAAAAATTTCTATATTGTTGACTATCAAAAACTGAATTTGCAATAAAACGAGAAGCAGAAAGACCAGTCCATTCTCCAGTTTGAGTATTCATCCCTTCGATACGACTAAACATCTTATTCATGACCTGATAATAATCATTAGATAATCTTTTAATGTCATTCCCACATTCTCTAATAATTTCACTATCTAACTCAATCATCAACCATTTCTCCTTTGTTCTCGTTCTCTTTCAAGTTCAAGTTCGCGTTGTCTTTCCCTTTCTTCCTCTGCCTCAGCTTGAGCAATTTCTCTAGTTAGAGAATTAATTTTATTATTTATTTCTGGAATAATAGTTCCATTCAAATAATTTTTTACATTTTCAAGTTCACCTTGAACACTTTTTATTTCTCCTCCATCAGCTGAGTCATCATTTATGGAAAAATGCTCGCCGATTTTGGCAGCATTTTCTATTTCGTTATAACTTTGAGCCACATAATTATAAACGCTATTAGTGTTACTTAATAGCGTATAATATTGATTACGTTTTCTTCTTAATTCCGAAGAACTAGCCATAAAAATTTACTATCTTCCGCTTCCGCTATATTCTTGGTAAGATTGACGTAATTCATCAGCTTGTCCAGAAATATCTGTTTTAAGACTTGAATCGTTATCAGAGTAGCTTTGTTGAATAGCAGTTAATTGATCACTAAAAGCAAGTAATTGACTAATAACTGCATAGCAACATTGTTTTACAGCACCAACGAATTCAGAAACAGCAGTAGCATAATCACCTTTATATGCATCTTCTGTACTAGCATTAGCTTCCATTTGACTTAAATGTTCTTCTAAAGCATCAACGTAAGCTTTAATAGCAGCTTGCATTTGAGGAACTTGATTAACATCGATACCTACTACATCACCTGCAAATAATCCTTGTGCAGTTGATTGTAAATCTCCAATAATATTATTAAAAACAGATGATATTGTAGAAGTAATATTATCAATACCTTCGCTAACTTTAAATCCAACGTTATTAAAAGCTGTTCTAATTGTTCCCATTATATTTTCCTCCTTATAATTTTAATTATTCTTCAACTTTAACCATTTCTTCATCTGCAGTAATAACTGCATTTAAGATATTATCAAATTCATTAGATAAAGCAGCATCTAATTGATCTAAAGCATCTTTTGTTTTTCTAATCATATTTTGTAAGTTAGTAACAAAGTTTACTTCAGCAGTACCTTGCCATCCAGCTTCTAATGCACTTGTAATACCATCAATGTTATCTAGTTGTTTCTTTGTATCCATAATAGCTTCTTGATGAACTTTTTGTTTAAAGCTCTCAGCTCCAGCTCTACTAATACCATGTGTAACTGTATCAATTGATATTCCCATTCATTTCACCTCCTATTGAATTATCTTTCTAGTAACATCGCTAATATTTGAAATGCCTGTTTGAACAACACTACTAGCATTTGTAACTACTCGAGCAGTATTATCTTTAGCCCTAATCAAATCTTCAGCATAAGTTTCCATATTTTTCTTTACAGTAGGAAAATTACGTTTCATAGTATCAAACTTTCTAGAGAATACACTCCCAGCTTCGCATACATAACCACTATATAAGTTATTTACTGTATCCTCAATACTATTAAAGATATTAGATACCTCATCCTGATAATTGCCTATTTCAAGAATTAAATTATTAATCCTATCCTCGTTTATACCTGTTACCTCATTCATACTAACATCTCCATATCATATCGCCTACGTTACTATGACAATTTAATTATATCATGAATTAAAAGATATTTGTTATCTTTTACAATAAATTTACAAAAAAAAGAACAATTAATAAAATTTGTTCTCATACTTTACATTACTTAGTTTTTTGTTGCTCTATACTATCTACAATAACATTAATTGGATTAGTAAATGTCATACGTTCAGATGAAATCTTACTTTGTAACCAAGCCTTTTGTTCTTCATTTAAGAAGCTTAATGATGCATTAGCTACTTTAGTACCATTACTTCCTAAAGCATATACTTTATAATTATTAAATGATGATAATAAATCACTATATTCAATATTATTAGACAATGCTAAAGCTTCAAAAAATTTACTTTGAATCTCATTATAACTATTTAAAAAATCTTGCGTATAATCTTTATTTAATTCAACATTTAAATTATATTGTAAATGATAAGCAGTCGTTCCTTCAAAAACACTAATTAAATAATTAATATCTTCTAAAGTAATATTTTTATTACTAAGAACAGCTTTAGCTAAATTACTATAAAATATTTTAGCAATCTCTGTTAAAGCTTTACCACGATACATTTCTTTTACTGATGACATATCCTGATTAAGTTCTTTACCATAATAATTTTTATATATTTCATTAAAGTCAGACACTCTACCTTGCATTATTTCTATTGCATACATCATTTCAACTATTTCTTTTTGCGTAATTCCATCATTAATACCCATTAAATTATAGAAAGTATCTATTTCTCTATTAGTTGTTGTTCTTTCTATATCTCCCCCAAATCTAGAATAAGAAGAAGGAATAGAAGCAACATCTAAAGCTTCAATATAACCTATTAAATATTTATAACTAGTAGCAGGATCTTCTGTAATATTCATACTGCCTTTTTCAGCTCCACCTTCAGCTGTCCATAACCATTGATAAGGATTAACAGCAAGTTTTTCTGTTGTACGTGAAATACCTTGTTGTGAGTATTCATAATTTTTATAATCTATACAATCAACTTGTTCTAAATGCTTAGCTTCATGATACAAAGTATTTCTAAAAGTATTAGCATTATCACTAGAAATAGACATAGCTTTTATCATATCTTTATTAACTAATAAAGCATTTTCAGTAGTAACTTTAGCTGCTTCTACACCTGTTCCATAATAAATAGTAAGTTCTCCTAATACACAATCTAGTTCCGCTATTTCTTCCTCTGTTTTATATCTAATTCCATCATTTAAAGATGTTGCAACATATGAAATAATCTCTTTTAAAGCATTATCATCTTCAATCATTGTATACATATAATGACGTCCTTCTTCTCTAAAAATAGGATTATTCTTTTTTACAGATTCTAATAATTTAGCTTCATCTACTTTACCATTTACTATAAATCCACTATATTTATGACTTGTAACTTTTTCACGTGGACTATTAAAATAAGCTGTAGCTTCATCATAATTAAACATTTCACTATAAGGAAAATCTACTTCATAACTTTTTAAAAAATCACTAAAATACTTATAATTTTCTTGAGATAAAGATACCGGTGTAACCTCTATCGTATCCACGACTACTTCATCAGCATACTCGCCCTCTTTTTCAAAAACAAGTTTATCATTTTGAGGTTCTACTTCCGTTACATAAGTTGTATTACTATTGTTATTATATACTTTAGGAGAATCATTATTACCATTCGCCCATATACCAAGACCAATTGTAGCAACAATAACTCCGACAATAGCTACTTTTACTAATTTATATTTCTTCTTTTTCACATTTCCAACCTTCAAATTTTTAATTTGTTGTTTACTCTCTTTACGTTCTTGTAAATTCTTCTTATATCTAAGTAAAACATCTTTTAATGACATATCAATACCCCATTCCACTAAAAAAATTATAACACTTTTTATATACCTACTCAATTTTTCCTTAAGTAGTTAACGTAAATTTGCTTTTTCTAAACATCGGTGCTAGTATACACACCAACAGGGAGGAATTATCATGATAGAAGAAGTAAATGTTAATACCTTAACAAGTCATGTTGTTTATACAATTGATTTACTACTTAAAGATAGACATTATCCCAAAGAATTACTAAATTACTTATATTTAATAGCTACCGGTATGATTATTAAATATGGTGATTGTTTTATTGATGACATATATTCAACTATTGCTTGTACTAAATTTAACATTAATAATAACTTAATAAATGAAAAATATTATAAAAATCCTACTTATCATAACTATACTAGTAAATGGTTAGATTTAACTTATGATTTTCCTCATATCAATATTAATCATGAAATATTATATAAAAAAATAGATAGTTCATTTATCAAAACTCTAGAATATTTAACTCATGAATTAAATCTAATTCTCTTTAATAAAAATAAAAAATATTCCTTACCTAAACAAATAAAAATTAGATACGATTATTATAAAAATGGTTTAATTACTCAAAACAAAAATGAAACCATAGACAAAGTATTTAATGTTTTATGTACTGAAGATATTATCAAAAATATTCTAAATTTACAAAACTATAAAATAAATAATCAAAAATTTAATGAATCTTTACAAAACATTAATAATGTCGATTACAATACTTATAAAGTAGAAGGTTTAGATTTATTAGTTAATCTTTTTAGACCATTATATAAACATAATAATATTAAAATATTAATAAATAATAACATTTTAATAGATAATAATTTAGTTGAAAAAGAATTTGATAATGTTTTAGGCAAACACTCATATCGTAATATATGTAATAAATTAAATTACTTAGATAATAAATTTAAAGAATGTCAAAATGGTTCATATAGTGACTATTATACTTTATCAATTGAATATATGGAAATAAGAGATAATTATATAAATAAATACATTTCATATAAGTATGCTACAGAAAAAAAATAAACATATCGTAAGATATGTTTATTTTTTTTCATTAATATTTAAAACAGCAGTATCCGATATTTCATAAAAATCACTTGGTAATGGTTCAAAATTAACTTTATCATACTCTTTATTCAAATATTTTCTTAATACTCTTTCTAACTCTTTTTTATCAATAGGTTTTGATAAATAGTCATCAAATCCAGCATCTATATATTTTTCTTTCATTCCCTCTATTGCATTAGCTGTTAAAACTACAACTCTAGTATTAAAAGAAGGAATATCTTTTAAAAGATGTAAAGCTTCCGTACCACTCATTTTAGGCATCATTTCATCCATCAAAATCAAATCATATACATTATTATTTTGAATTTTATCAAGACATTCTGCTCCTGATAAACATGTTTCTAATATCAAATGATATTTTTCTAGCATCTTAACTGCTACCTTAATATTTAATTCATTATCATCCACAATTAAAACTTTTCTACCTGTTAAATCTAATTCATCATTTTTTACTACTACATTATAATTATTAAGTTTTTTATTAACTATTCTTTGTTTTAAATAAACAGTAAATTTAGATCCACTTCCATATACTGATTGAACTATTATTTTACCATTCATCATTTCAACTAGATTTTTCGTAATAGCTAAACCTAAACCAACTCCATCAATAGTTGTATTTCTATCTTCATCAAGTCTTTCAAATTTAGTAAATAATTTATCAATCTTTTCTGGTTTAATACCACGACCTGTATCTTCAACAGAAATAACTAAAGAACAATCATCATTTTTATTAATACAATTAACATTAAAGGTAATTTGTCCTTTATCAGTATATTTAACAGCATTAGTTAAAATATTACTCATAACTTCTTTTACTTTACCTTTATCGCCATATAAATATTCTGGTAAATCAGGTGCTAAATTCATAACAAACTCTATAGGTTTTTCTCCTATTCTAGCTTTAATTAACTTATATAATAAATTACATTCTTCCCTAAAATTATATTCACTATTACTTATCTCAATCTTATTTGCTTCAATCTTTGAAATATCTAAAATACCATTTACTAATTCTAATAAGTTTTGTGAAGCTGCAATTATATCTTTAGCATCTTCCTTAGCTTCATCCAATGATTTAGCTTCATTAATTGCTTCTGAAAAACCAACTATTGCATTTAAAGGTGTTCTTATTTCATGAGACATATTAGATAAAAAATCTGTCTTAGCCGCATTAGCTTTCTCAGCATGATCTTTAGCTAAAGATATTTGTTCTAACAATTTAACATCAGGATTTTGCATTGTAAAATACATTAAATAATTAATAAAAGTTATACTAATTGAAATGACAATTAAATAAGGATCTACTTGATATAAACCTAACAAAACAATAACGATTAAGAAAATAGAAAGAATAGGAATATGTCTTTTATCAATTTTTTTAAAATTAAATATAGGAATACAAATTGCAAATAGAACTAATATTGCACATATAATATAAGTAACAGTAGCTGAAAGACCAGTTATAGTAGTTACATTAGCATCTTTAATAATATCTAAAGATAAAGGCAAAATTAAAATAAAAGATACAAAGTCAATAACATAAATAAAATTTATCATTTTTTTCATAATATCTTTTTCTAACTTGACTGTAATTAATAAAGAATAAAGAAGTAAACAAGTTGAAATACTTATTAATAAAATAAAATCAATTTTATTTAAAAAGACAACTAAGAAATGAAAATCTTCAATTTTATTAATAATAACCAATAATTGTAAAAAAGAAACAATAATACTATCAACTAAACTAGAAATTAACATTACATTATAAACTTTATTTTCTGGTATATTAATTCTTTTTTTAGAAAAATATACAATACAAAGCAACGCAGAAAAAAAGATTGAACAAACTGGTAAAAGAATGCCTTCCATCATACATCACCCTATTTTAATTATAACATTATATATAAAAATATCAAATAAAAAAGGCTTACAAAAGCCTTAAAAACGATGTTGTAGATTATTTTTGAAAGTGCACAATTGTTGTGCAGTTAATTTTAGAATCATATATAATATCTTCCAAGCAATTTA
>CANQOR010000020.1 GCA_947625535.1 uncultured Bacilli bacterium | reverse complement strand
TTACCCCACCCGTTATACCAATATTTAGATTATTTAAGTCTTCTTTTAAAACAAATTTACTAAAAGCATTAAGAGATGCAAATTTATAACATTTTTTACCTTCTAAAGCATTTGTTAAAGTATTATCATTACGCGTGGAATCAACAATAAAGATATAATCTGAGGAATTAGCTAAATCTAAAGCTGAATTTAAAACACTTTCTTCGTAATCACTAAATAAATAGTAACCAAAATTAATACTGGCATATATTTCTTTTAAAGTTTCTCCTAAATTTGTATTATGTATATTTTTATTTAATATAACAACTAAATATTCGGAACAATCTAACTTTGGTAAATCACTTTCATCATTTATAATTAGTCCAGTATAATCAATATAACTATTTAAATTAGTAATTAACTTTTTATCTTTTCCCACAAAAATAACTTTTTTATTACTATTAGTAAGTAAATCTTTTAACTCTAAAAACTTAGGACAATTTAAATGATACTCTATTTTTTTACTATCTAAATATTCTAAATCTTCTTTTTTAATCCCTTTAGGACCAACAACTAAAATATCATTATCTAGTGCGTGTATATCATTTATTTTCGTAATTCCTAAGTTAGTTAATTCTTCTTTAACTTGTTCACTTAAAACAATATCATCATATAAATAGATATTATGAGGACTATCTAAATTTATTTCTCGTTCATATTTGGTAAATGTTTTAGTCATACCAAGTGTTTTTAAATCTTGTTCTAATAAATCATAAAAACCATGAGGAAGTATTTTATTTGAGTTATTTATTTCATCATATATTTTATTAGCATAGTATTCGGCAGAAATATGATAAACGTCTAATGTAGCATTAGGTAAAGTTTGAAATAACTTAATTAATCTTTCATTACCTTTTAAATGAAGAGCTATTTTTTGTAGTTCGTTTTCTAAGATAGAATTTGCTTGTATCATATTAAGTCCCCCTTTAACTTTATAAAGTGTAGCATGGTAGTCGTATTTTCGTCAAATTTTGCTTATTTATGGTATTATATAAATGGTGATAATATGGAACTTAAAGATGTTATTTTAGATAGAAGAAGTATAAGAAAATATAAAAGTGATATAGTTAGGGAAGATATTTTATTAGAAGGAATTAAGATGGGAGTTAAAGCACCTAGTGCTCATAATAGACAACCATGGAAGTTTAAATTACTAAGTAAGGAAGAGAAAGATAAGGTAGCTTCTTTATTAGAAGATAAAACTAAAGATATTCCATTACATAGTGGGCCTCATACAGCAAGTGTTATTAGAGAAGTTCCTCATCTTATTATGATTTTTTTAGATAGTAGTGAAAATGATGATAGAGAGATGGATATTTTATCTGTTGGAGCTTGTATAGAGAATATGATTTTATATTATACTAGTATGGGTTTAGGTACGATATGGATAGGTAATACTAATATTATAAATGAAGAGATTAAGGATTTATTAGGGATTAATTATGATACTATTTCTTCATTAGGAATAGGTTTTAAGAATCAAGAACCACATTCTAGACCTCGTAAAGAATTCGAGGATGTTATATTATAAAAAGACCTTTTATAGGTCTTTTGTTACGTTATTAGCAGTTTCGCTATAAGCTCTTAGTAAACCACCTGCACCCAGTTTAATACCTCCAAAATATCTTATAACGACGATTAAACAATTATTTAAGTTTTTTCTTTCAATAATATTATATATAGGTAAACCAGCTGTGTTAGTTGGTTCTTTATCGTCTGTTTTTTTAGCTGTGTTGCCTATTTTATAAGCATAGGGCATATGACGAGCTTTCTTATGTTCTTTTTTTAATTCTTCTAAGATTATTTTTACTTCATCAATACTATTTACTTCGTAATATAAACCAATGAATTTAGACTTTTTTATTTCAATTTGGGATTCTTTAATTGGTTTCATAGAATCACCTCTTTTTAATTATATCATATTGCTTCTTTTAATAAAAAAATTGCTATGATATAATGATATATAGTAGAGTGGTGATATTATGCAAGAAGATATTAAAAAGATTGTTGAGTTTTTTGAAAAGGAAAAATTTAAAGAATTTGATTATTTACCATTATCTGATGATTTTTTTGATCTTAGTGCGATCTTAAAAGATAAATTAAATGAACGTTTATATAATGATTATTTTCGTTTTTTAGATAAATATCGTAATAATATGCAGTTTTTTGAAATGGTAACTGATGAGTTAGGGGAATCATTTACTTTATTAAAATTATTTTTACCTAGTGATTATTATGATGCAATTAATAGTTATTATTATCAAAAGGATCCAGAACATTACTTAAGTAATTATTATCTTATGGATTCTAGTGATGTTCTTTATTTAACTGGTTTAGGTTTTTCATTAAAACAAATAGTTAATGAATCTGAAGGTTATACTAGTGATGCTATGAAAGAAATCTACTTAAGAGATAAAACATTAGCAAGAGATATTATTAACAAAAGTCAGCAAGAAGCTTATATAGTTGCAGCTTTAGAGTTTATCGATGGCAATAAAGATATTTTAAAACTTTATTTTGATGTTTCTTATGGGTTAGGGGGATTAACTAATTTATTTAGAAGTATTGTAGATAATTGTAATTCTTTTGATTTTGATTATTTTTTAAATACTTTGATGCAAAATGAACATTTTACTAATTCTTCTTTTGCTTATAATGATATATCTTTTATAGAAGATAATAATTTAATAGCTGAACTTATTAAGAAAGGGAATTCACGTGCTTTAATATTTGCGAAGAATCCTACATCTGAAATAATTGAGTTAGCTAGTAACTTTTCTTTTGATGATTATATATTTTTAGATGGTAATTATAAAAAAAGTGAAGATTTATTATTACTATTTTTAAACAAAGGGAATATGGAAGCTCTTAATCAAGCCCCAATTGAGGCTTTTGGAGACAAAGTATATGATTTTTTAGTTAAGAATAAAATAGATTTAAGTACTTTAAGTGAATATCCTCATATGTATGGTACTTATGTTTATGCTAAATATTTAACTAATTTTGATAGATATGATGGAATAGAACAAATTAGTGATGTATTTACAAATATTAAATCTTTTAATTTTGTTTTAGATATGATTAAAAGCGGTAAATATTTACCTCCTAAGTTAGCGATAGATAAGAAACAAGCTTCTGCTTTATATTATTTATATAATAAAGAGTTTGAAAGAGCATTTGATATACGTTTTGGTAAAGATTTTTCTTTAGAAGTAAGTAAAGGTTTATTAGATATTGGTTTAACAGCTGATGAATATATGAAATACTTTGAATATGATAAAAATTTATCTATTTGTTTTTTAGAAAAAGGAAATTATGAAGTTTTATTTAAACATAGTTTTATAGATGGAGATTTTTTTAAATACATTGATAATGTTACTTATGAGATGTTTTTGGAGACAAAAGAAAAATATGGTATATCAGTTATTCCTTTAGATATATATGCTAAGTTTGTTAAAGAAGGGCATTATGAAATATTTTTAAATGCTACTTTTGATACTTATTCAGCTGATAGCTATATTTTACATTTATTTGGATTTGATGATTTATCATATGAAGATTATCAAAAATTACCACAATATGTTAGGGATTTACCTTATTTAAAGAGTAAATTTTTGGAATATGACGAAAGTTATTATATGGAAGTTTTAAATACTAATCCAACTTCTAAAGCCTTAGAAGCTGCTGCTTTACATAATATGCCATATAGTGAATTTATTAAATATTTAGATGGAAAAGGTTTTTATTTAACTTTACCAACGATAATGCATTATTTAAATGAAGGCAACTTAGATGCTTTGCAATTAATTTCTAAAATGGAATTTATTAATAATATAGATGAATTAATTGATAAAATATTAGAATTAACTAAGGGGGAATTTCCTGATCCTTCTTTAATAGTTAATGATAATATTATGAAAGCTTTAATTGTTAAATTTATTAAAAAGCATGATTTTTCTGTCCTTAAGTATGCGAATAATTATGAAACTAGTTATATTGATTTATTAGAAGAAAATGGATATACATTTGATGATTTTTGTAAATGGCCATTTTATAATGGTAAATTAATTGCTAAATTTATTACTAAAGAAAATGAAGAGAAAATAATTAATTACTTTAAAGAGAATTTTAATGAAGATAATAAATATTTTCCTAATTCAGAATATCTTATTTTAAAGGCTTATAAAATGGGGTATAAATTAGAAAATGTTGTTACTTTAGCTGATTGCTTTTCTATTTCGCCTTCTAATATATATAAATTAATAGATGATGGAGATTATTCAATATTTGATAAAGTTCCTTTTAACTTAATATTCTCTGATCGAACGATGGTTGATAATTTATTAAATCGTTTATCTTTAGAAACTATCGAAAAACAATTTAATTTTTATTTAGATGATAATATAAGATGTTATATTATTGAGAAAATGGTTGATTTAGGTCATTATGATTTTGTAAGATTCTTTGTTTATCGTGTACCAGAAAAGACTTTAAAGAAAGCTTTATTAGCTGGTTATTTACCTAGTGAAGAAGATTTAATAAATAATGATAAACTTAAAAGAGCAATTGGTCGTGTTAAGTTTTCTAAAGAAGAATTAGATTATTTAAAAACTAATATCGATAAACAACCTTTATTAATTATTTTCTTCCCTGAATTTACTAATAATCCAAATTTAATTGCTCAATATACAATTAAAGATCCACGTATTATATTATATTGTGAAGAACTTATCTTAAAGCAACCTGAAATATTAAAGAAAGTGGTAGTAATAAGTCCAATTGCTTTAAAACCTATCTTAAGAAAATTAGATCATGACTTAGTTTTTGAATTAATAAAGATAAATCCAGAATTGGCTAAACTATGTGATTTAACATATTTTAAGAATGAAGAAATATTGGATATTATTGATATATATCCTGAAGTTATTGATTTAGTACGTTATAGAAATGATGAAATGATTATTAAAGCAATTAATAATGGATATAAATTAAAAGATAAAGTACCTAATGATATTTTGATAAATGCTCTTAAAAATGGTATTGATGTTGATATTAATATTATTTTAGATCGAAGTTATAATGATTTATTTAATTTAGTTTTTAATAATTTTTATTATTTTGAAGATAAAAAAGATTTTGTAAATAATATTTTTGATACTTTATATAATCGTGATAAAGATGAATTTGTATGGCAGTTAGTTTCTTATACGCGTAAATCTGGTTATTACGGAAATGCTTTAAATCTTATATTAGAATATAATGATAGATATAATACTAATTATAATAAATTAGGCCATTTAGTAGATGATAGTAAAGAACGTTATTTATTTAATATATTACTTTTAGAAATTAATCAATTATCAGATGAAGAATTCTATAAAAGAATAGATGATTTATTAAATAAAACTAAATTTAAATACGATATAATTAAAATAGTTTCTAATAGAGGTAACGATGAATTAACAAATAAATATGTTAAACAATATTTTGAAGAGGATCCAGTTAAATTACTTGAATTTGTAAGTGAAATAGATGATGAATTAGCTGTTAAGATAAGCAATGTTATTTTTGATAATCCAGATTTATTTGATAATTATCTTGTCTATTCTAATATTTCACGTATTTTAAAGACTAAGGAAGAAGTTTTAAAGGCTTTTGAAGTAGGTAGTGAATATTTCTTTGATTATTTAGATGATAAATTTAAAAAAGATTTTGATATATTAAGTGCTTACTTAGAAAAAAGACCTTATTATATTAAAGATATAAGTCCTGATGTAGAAAGATATAAAGAATTATGTTGTAAAGCTTTAGCAATAGATCCTACTTTATATAAAGATATAGATAGTCCGTTAGTTAAAACTGATGGGGAATTATTAAAGACTTTATTACCTTCATATCCAAGTGCTTTTATTTATGCTGATAGTAGTTTACAAACTTTAGAATACTTTAAATTAATTACAGATTATAGACGATTAGATTTTGAAAATATAAATGCTTCTTTATTTGAAAAAATGATTTCATTTAACTTATTTAGCGAAGAAGATGAATTTTTAAGAACAAGTATTATAACTTATTTAATAGAACATGTTGATGAGTTAAGTGATGAAGTATTTACTAATAAATTTATTATTCAAGTATTTAATAATTCTATTGAAAATAATTTTAAACAAATGATTTTATTATCTAAAAGATTTAATAATGGTTCATTAGCTCCAGAGGTTTATGAAATATTAAATAATGCTAATTTAATTATTAGTAGAGCAGGTAAAGTTAATTTACTAGAAAAAACTTCATTATTATCTTATGATTTAGTTAAATATATATATCCAGTAATGGGAATGGGAGTTACTTTAGATCTTTTAAAATATAATTCAAAAGCACCTTCACAATTAACTAAATTTATTAAAACTGGTCAAGTAAGAGATATTTTACAATATTGGGAATTTGTTAAAGAATTTTATTTATTTCCAAATAATGAACGTTTAATTCATATGGCTTTTATGGATTATGATAAATTTAATTTATTAATGGCAGATATTATACCTAAGAAGAATTCATTAAATGAACAAGATTTAGCTAATTTAAGAAAGATTATTATTAATCATAATGTATATGGTATTGAGACATTTGAAGAATTAAAAAATTATGATAAAACAGTTAATATGCATGTTACGGAGTTATTAAATGGAGATAATATAGTTAGTTTAAAAAATAATTTAGCGGCTTTATTTGGTTTTGAAAACATTAAAGAAATGAGTGATACTTTTAGAAATTTCCAACTAGATAATTTTGCTAAGTTATCTAATGTTTATGCTGATATTAAGAATAAATATGGTCTTCTTAAGTTAAAAGAGGTTGCTTTAAATAAAGAAGATATTAAGTTGATTACTTTAATGAAGAGGATTATTGAATCTAATAATATTTTAGAAATAAAAGAATTATTTAGTAATATGATGGATAAAGGTAGTAAATCTTTAGATTATAGTGATGAGATGGATAATCTGATTAATAAAGTAAGAAAAATCTATAATTTACAATTTAATTCTCGTTTAACACAGGTTGAAGATATTAAAAGTACACGTTTAGATAAGAATGATCCAAATAATAAGTATGGTGTTACGATAATTAAGATGGACGGAGAACCATTTAGATTTTTAGCTCATCGTATTTATAGTTATGATGCTCATATGGTATCAGGTCAAAAGTCATTTAAACAGTTACTTACTGAAGATCCTTCTTTATGGACAAAGTTAGATGGAGCTAGTACTTTATCTACTTCTAGTTTTTCAGATAAAGGTTTCTGGTTTTTAAATCATACTGATAGTTCAGGAGTAGTTTATTTGTTTAATAGTTTACCACCAGATTTCTTATTATTTATGGAAGGACGAGACTTGTATGTTGAACATGGAGGACATTGTTTAAATCCAACAGCAAGAGATAATTCGTTTGCTGATATAGATAGTTTAAATCAAGGCAGTTGCTATCATTCAGGTAGTTATAATGAAGTAGCTGGATTTAGAAATGGAATGATGCCTTGTGCCTTTGCTTGTGTTGGTAAAGAACCAAACGAAGAGACTATAAAAGCAGCTAAATACTTTAGTGAAGTATTACATGTCGATATTCCTATAATAATGTTTGATGTATTAGCATATGATAATGCTAAATATCAAAAATATGAGGATGCTAAGATAGAATATATTAAGACATCTAGTATTGAAGCATTAAATGGTATTTTCTTTGATGGAAGGAAAGTACCACATGGGGAAGCCAAAGAATTAGATACTAAAGTAGATTTTTGCTTAGATGCTTTAAAAAATCGTTATTATAATAAAGAAATTACAATATATGAATTACTTAGAAAAGTTCAAGAATTAGAAAACGTAGCTAATAGAATATTCTCAACATTTACAACTTGTTCTAATGGACTTAAAAAGATACAACTATATAAAAAGACATTATTTGCTTTACAAAGAATAAGTAAGGAAGAAATAATTAAATTAGAAATAGCTAATATGGGTGAATCTGGTATTATGTATAAGTTTGAAGATGAAGGTAAGACTTATTTAGTTAAACCAGCTGTCGATAAACAAAGATTACAAGAGCAACCATTTAGAGCAGAAATACAAGCAGCAGCTTCTAAGTTACAAAAAATTATTACACCAGAGACAGCTGTTGATGTAGAAAGCATTAGAGCAACAAGAGTTTCTTTATCTAAACAAGAGTTACTAGATATTAATAAAGAAGAAACTAAGAAATTAATTAATTGGGCGAATAATGGGGGACCAATAGAACAAAAATATTTAGATCAATTATTAAGAGAATATGTTTTAGATTTTGTTTTATGTAATTTTGATGCTTTTAGTGGTAATTTTGTTATAGATAATAATGGTAATATAAGAGGAATTGATAAAGAACAATCATTCAGATTTATAGATGAAGAAGCTTCTTTACAAGCAGATTTTAGCTATGTACCTAATGGTAATGCAAGAATACCGATATATAAAATTATGTTTGAGCGTTATAAAAATAAAGAAATTAACTTGAATTTAGATATTGTATTTGATACATTAGATGAACTAAAGAAGATTTCTGATGAAGAATATATTGAAATATTTAAAGATTATGCAGTTTCTTTAGGTAAAGATAAAGCACAAGAATTATTAGAAAAAATATTAAATCGTAAACATATTGCTTCTTCTAAAATAGAAGAGTTTATGAGTAGTCTTGGTTATAGCGAAGAAATGGATGGTGTAACATTATGATTGATGAAAAGAAAAAATTAGAATCAATGAAAGCTAGTTTAGAAATAATGAAAAAATATACTACAGATTCAAATGAAAAAGAAGTAATTAATGAATTACTTAATGATGACGGGGAAGAAGTAAGTGATGAATTAATGATGAAATTAGTTCATCAATCATATGAAAATTTAGAAAAAAGTCCTAAAAAGATTAGTAAAAACTAATCTTTTTATTGTTATTTAAAAAATATAATTAATAGGGTATAATAATATTAGTTTGGAGGCGATATTATGTATAATATTTTATTTATTTGTTATGGTAATATATGTCGTAGTCCAATGGCAGAAATGATATTTAAAGATTTAATATATAAGAATAATAAAAGATATAAGTATAGTTGTGTATCTAGAGCTACTAGTATGGAAGAATTAGGTAATCCAATTTATCCACCAGCACTTCGTAAATTAGAAGAAAAAGGGGTTAAAGTTGAAAAACATATTGCAACGCAAATGAAAAAAGAAGATTATGATAAATATGATTTAATTATTGTAATGGAAGAAAGAAATAAAAGGGATGTTTTAAAAATAGTAGGAGAAGATAATAAACAAAAGATTCATTTATTACTTGAATATACAAATAATTTAAGAACAATAGATGATCCTTGGTATACTAATGATTTTGAAACAGCTTATGAATTAATTAATGAAGGATGTATAGCTTTATATAATTATTTAGAAAGGTTAGAGGTGCAAAATGAAATTTAAAGAAAAGTTAGCTTTAGTACCTCATAAACCTGGTTCTTATCAAATGAAAGATAAGAATGGAACGATTATTTATGTTGGCAAAGCTAAAGACTTACATAAGAGATTATCTTCATATTTTAATAGAGTTCATACAGGCAAAACTGCTAAGATGGTTAGTTTAATAGATGATTTTCAATATATAGTAGCTGATTCAGAATTAGAAGCCTTTATTATAGAAATTAATTTAATTAAAGAATTTAATCCTAAGTATAATATAATGCTTACTGATGATAAAAGTTATCCTTATATTGAATATATTAGTGAACCTTATCCAAGATTAAAAGTATCTAGATATTTAAATATAAGAAAAAAAGATGGTAAGAAGTTATTTGGTCCGTATCCTAATGCTTATGCAGCTAGAAGAATAGTTAATCTTTTAAATAGATTGTATCCTTTAAAAAAGTGTGAAGGCAATAAAAAGGATTTATGTCTTTATTATCATATTGGGGAATGTTTAGGTTATTGTAGTAAAAATATAGATATGATTAAAGTAAAAGAGATGGAACAAGAAATATTATCTTTTTTAAGAGGTAATGATGAGATACTTAGAGATAAAATAATGGATAAAATTAATACTTATAGTGAAAACTTAAACTATGAGATGGCTTTAGATTTAAAGAAAGAATTAGAATACATAGATATTGTTTTAGATAAACAAAAAGTTGAATTACATGATTTTGTTAATCGTGATGTTATTGCTTATTATGTAGATAATGGGTATTTATCTATTGAAATATTATTTATACGTAATGGTAAATTATTGAATCATAAAAATACTATTTTTCCAATTAATTTAGATATTGAAGATGATGTGGAATACTATATAGCTCAGTTTTATTTAAAAAATGAAATACCTAAGGAATTATTAATTCCTGATACTTTAAATATCGATAATATAAAGAGTGTTGTAGATACTAATGTAATAGTACCTTTAAAAGGTGTTAAAAAAGATCTTATTAAGATGGCTTATGATAATGCTAAGATGAATTTAGATAATAAGTTTGAAGAAATACAAAGAGATGAATCACGTACTTTAAAAGCTAATGAAGAGTTGGCTTCAATACTTGGAATGGATAATATATATAGAATTGATGTTTTTGATAACTCTAATCTATTTGGCAGTTTTGCAGTTTCAGGAATGGTTGTATTTATCGATGGTAAACCTGCTAAGAATGAATATCGTAAATATAAGGTATCTGTTGATGTTAATGATGATTATAATACAATGAAAGAAATATTATATCGTCGTTATCAAAGAGCTTTAGTTGAAAAAAGTACACTACCTGATTTAATTATAGTCGATGGTGGTGAGAATCAAATTAGGGCGGCATTAGATATATTAAATTTATTACATTTAAAGATAAAAGTTGTTGGACTTAAAAAGAATGATAAACATAGAACTAATGACTTGATTTCTTCCGATTTTAGGGTTTATAATATAGATAGAATGAGTAATGTATTTCATTATCTAACGAGAATGCAGGATGAAGTTCATAGATTTACTATTAACTACCATAGAACCCTGAGAAGTAAAGGTAGTATTAGTAGTGTCCTTGATGATATAGATGGTATTGGTAGTGCAAGAAAGAAAGCTCTTATTAAGAAGTATGGTAGTTTAGTTAAAATTAAAAATGCTTCAGTAGAAGAACTTGCTGAAATAATACCATTAAACGTTGCTCAAGAATTAAAAACTTATCTTCTTCTGAAAGATAAAAAAGAATAAGGATGGTGGTTCTTTTGAAATTAACTTATGAGTTTGATAATGATGAAAAGAAATTGGATATTGAAAAGTATGAATGTTTAAGCCCTTCTTTCATATCTGTTTATACTAGAGAAGGGGATACGATATATGTTGCTGATGGAGATTATGTATTTATTAATCAATTAATTAAGGAATCAACTAGTGGTATTAAGACATATTCTTCTATATCAGGTAATGTTAAGATGGAACCTGGAGTAATTAAAGTAATTAATGATAATACTGATTCTTCTTTAGTATCAGAGGAAGCTTTAGATAAAATAGATGATGTAAGAAAAGATGTTATTATTAAATCTTGTGAAAATTTAGGTATAGAATATGAAAACAAATTAATTGCTAGTAAACTAAAAAGTAGTTGTAAATTATTAGTAGTTAATGCTATGGATATTGAACCTTATCAATTTAATAATAATTATTTAGTACAAGATAAAGTAGATGATTTATTATCAACAATAGATTTATTAAGTAATAAGTTTAATGTTGTATCTTATTTCTTACTTAATAAATTTGATGATAATAATATAGATGCAGTTAAAAAAGTTATTAAGAAGTATCCTAATATTATTTTTAAAGTAATTAATGATGTATTTCCATTTACTACTAATCAGTGTGTAGCTAGGAAGTATTTTAAAGAATATAAATACGAAGATATTTTATTCCTTGATTCATTTGCTTTAAATAAAATATATGTAGCTTTAAAAGAAGGTTTACCTGTTTCTGAGAGATATATTACTTTAATACTTGATGATGCAACTAGGGTAGCTGTAGTTAATGCTAAATATGGTACTAATTTAAAACATATTTTAGAAGATGTAGCTAAGTTTGACTTAATTAATAAAGATATTTATTTAAATAATTTTATGCGTAAAGTTAAATGTAATAATATAGAGTCTTTAGTAGTTTCTGATAATGTTAAGACGATATTTGTTATGGAACATGATGAAACTAGATCATCAAAATGTATTAAATGTGGTAAATGTGTGGATATATGTCCTGTAGATATTAATCCTTTAGCTAAAAAGTTAGATGCTGCTTGTATTAGATGTGGTTTATGTAATTATGTATGTCCTGCTAATATAAATCTAATTAATAAGGAGAATTAATATGAAAAAGAAGAGTATGTTAAAAGAAAATAAAGTATTTGGAATTAATTTATTATATATAGCTAGTATTATACCAATAATTTTATTTGCTTTTTATAAAAATGGTTTTGTTGTATATAGACATGGTTATATGTCTTTATGGTTATCATTACAATACTTAATTATTCCTTTTATTATCATTATTTTAAGCTATGTCTTTGAAAACTATTATTATTTAATTATCAAGAAAGAAAAAGATAATCATAGTGCAGTTAATTCAATTGTTCCTTATGTTAATGCTTTATGTTATTTAGTATGTGGACCACTTGATTATTTATGGTTAACGATTCCTTTAATAATAATTTTAGATATATTTATTAAATTTATTGATAGTAAGTTTACTGTTAATCAAATAGCTTTATTTAAATGTATTTTATTTGGGGTTTTATCTATTATGGGGATTTATAGTAATGCTAATTTTTATGAAATAGAACAAGAAGTATCTAATAGCTTTAAAACATTACTTATAGGAACTTATATTGGTGAAATAGGTACTACTAGTGTTGTACTTAGTTTATTTGGTTATTTTGTTTTATTATTTAATAAGTATTATAAGAAAGAAATACCTATTATAGCTATTTTAAGTTATGCCATAGTATGTGTAATTATCTACTTTGTTAGAGATATTACTTTTAAAGAAATTTTAATTAATAGTTTAAGTAGTGGATTTATTTTTGCAGCTGTGTTTGTTGCTTCATTATCTACGGCAACGCCAGTTATTAAATCGGGTCGAATTATATATGCAATGTTATTTGGTATAGCTAGTGCTGTATTAGTTAATACACTTAATTTTAATTTAGGCATTTATATTGTAATATTAGTATTAAGTTTATTAGTACCTTTGTTTAATAAAATTAAATTTGCTGTTGAATAAGAAAAAGTCTCTTGATTGAGACTTTTTTAAGTAAATATTTGAACCCAGTAATATGTATTATTATATTTCATAATTCCAATTCCTATTTTAGTATACACTGGATTTATCATTGTTTCATAATGTTGTTCTGAGTTTCTCCATCCTAATTTTACTACATCTTCAGCACTATTAATTCCTTTTGCAACGTTTTCACCAGCATATTGATATTTATAATTAATATCTTGAAGAACAGTGAAACAACGGTCTCCGTTAGGCCTTGTATGTCCTGGTTTATTAGTATATGCCATTTCAATAGCTCTTACCATAGCTGCTTTAGTTAGTTCTTCATCAAGAACTACTTTTTTTAAGTTTGCTTCACTACGATATTCGTTAGTGTATTTCAATATTTCATTTACTTGACTAGCATATGTTTTACGGTTTGTAGTTGCTTCTGCAAGCATTTCTTTTGTTGTAGCATTAAATGTACTATAATCATAAGTTTTTGTCGAAGATGTTTTAACATTCTTTTTAGAACCATCACTATATAAATCGTATGTTGTTGTAATTGTTTCAATTATTTTTATACCATATTTATAATTACTTTTTTTAGTAGTTACTTCTTTTTTTGTTTCAACAAACTTTGGTTTGGCTTTAATAATTAATTTAGTTGATTTTGTAGTTGTATTATTACTTGGATCTTTTGCAATAATAGTTATTTCATATTCTCCTGGCTTAGTTTTTTTAGTTGAATCTTTGAATGATAAAGTACAACTTTTATTACTATTATCTTTACAAGATGAAACAAAATTCTTTAATTCATATTTACTACCTTCGGTAATAGTAACTTGTTTTAATGTTAAGACAGGTTTAGTTGTATCTTTAACATTTAATGTACTTGTATATTCTTTATTATTTATTGTAACTTGTATTAAATATGTACCTAATTTATTATATCTTTTAGTAAACTCAATTTCTTTATTATTAGAATAATATTTAATAGTGTAATTTTCTTCAATCGGTTTATTAAATAATTCTTCTATTTTTAGTAAAGAGGAATTTATTTCTTTATTTATTTCTTTTACTATTTCTAATTTTTCTTCTTCTGGTGGAGTAGGTTCTGGTTCTTTTGGTACTTCTGGTTCTATAGGTGGATTTTCTTCTTCCTTTTTTGACGTATTTTCATTTGTCTTAGGTTCTTCACTGTTTTTTTCTTTGTCTAAAACCTTGATATATATAATATTTGCTATAAATAATAGTATGATTAAAGTTAATATTGAAATTAAAAGTTTTTTCCTATCCATTTTCCTACCTTCTTTAAGTATTCTTAATTTTAATTATATTATTTGAATTTATGTTTTTCAATAATTCGAATTTCTATTTTACATTTATTAAATATTTTTATATAATGTTTGTTGTTAGTTAAGGGGATGATTTTATGGATATTAGTGAATTTGATTATGATTTACCTGAAGAATTAATTGCGCAAACACCTCTTTTAAAAAGAGATGAATCAAGATTACTTGTTGTTCATAAAAAGACTGGGGAATTAATTCATTCTAGGTTTAATAAAATTATTGATTTTCTGCATAAGGGGGATGTTTTAGTTCTTAATGATACTAAAGTTATACCTGCTAGACTTATAGGTGTAAAAGAAGAAACTGGAGCTACTATTGAATTATTACTTTTAAAAGATTTAGGTAATGATACCTGGGAATGTTTATCTAGACCAGCTAAAAGACTTAAAGTTGGAACTGTTGTTTCCTTTGGCGATGGTCTTTTAAAAGCCTTGGTAACTGAAAAATTTGATGAGGGTTTAACTCATGTCAAATTAATTTATAAAGGTATTTTAATGGAAATATTAGATAAATTAGGAACAATGCCATTACCACCTTATATTCATGAAAAATTAGAAGATCAAGGAAGATATCAAACAGTTTATGCTAAAGTAAGTGGTAGTGCTGCTGCTCCAACAGCAGGACTTCATTTTACAAAGGAATTACTAAAGAAAATTGAAGATAAAGGTATTATAATTACTTATGTAACATTACATGTTGGATTAGGTACTTTTAGACCAGTAGAAGTTACTAATGTCTTAGAACATAAAATGCATAGTGAATATTATATAATGAATGAAGAAACAGCAAAGATCCTTAATAAAGCTAAAGAAGAGGGAAGACGTATTATAGCAGTTGGTACTACTAGTACAAGAACTTTAGAAACAATTGCTACTTTAAATAATGGTAAATTTAAAGCTACTTCAGGTAATACAGATATATTTATATATCCAGGTTATGAATTTAAAGCTATAGATGCTTTAATTACTAATTTTCATCTACCTAAGAGTACTTTAGTAATGTTAGTTTCGGCTTTAGCTAGTAAAGAAATTATCTTTAAAGCTTATAAGGAAGCTATTGATAATAAATATCGTTTCTTTAGTTTTGGCGATGCAATGTTTATTACAAATGATATAAGTAAAAATAAATAAATATTCTTTTTTGGGAATATTTTTTTTAATTCGTAATGATTTTTTTGACAAAATGAATTTTTTTATGTAAAATAAACAAAATTTTTTAAAAAAGGGAGGGATAACGTGCGTTATGCGTCGCGTTATAAATTGAAGAAAGACGGTATCTTTAAAGCGTCTGAAAAAATAGTACTAATTGGGGGAAGCTTAATTGGTGCTTTAAGAACAGGAGCAAAAATAGATAGTTTGCTTGGCAAAAAGAAAGGAAATGGTTGGACGGAAAACAAAGTAGGGTATGAAAATATATCAGTTAGATATAATAAGCAAGTCAACTCTGATAACTTTGTTGTTCTTCATGTTGAAAATAGAACATTATTTGATGTTTCTTATTTAGAAGCAAAATTAAAGAAATGTCTTGAAGAAGATATTTCAGTTGGTTTAGTCTTAGATACCAATGCTGAATCATTAGATCAAATATATTATGATTTTGATTTTATTGAAGCAATAATGACTAAATATAAGATAGATTTTCCAATCTATTTAAATATAGAGGGAATAATTAATAATGAAAAACTTAATCTGTCTGTGAAAGCAGCTATTATTGAAGCTTTTGTTAGTAAAGCTGAAGAATCAAAAATGTATATTGGAATATATGGTAGCGATACAACGCTTACTTTATGTGATCAATATGTTTATGATTTGAGTCTTTATGATTGCTTCTTAATTCAAGATAAAGATGATATTGAATACACAGGAACTTACCATGTTATTAAAGATATTGATGGAGTTATTACTGCTTCACCTAATTTAGCCGAAATAATAGAAGATAAAGAATTAAACAAGGCAGATAATTTTGTTTTTTCTAGTCCTGTTACAATAAGTGATAGTGATGAAATATTTACTTATGCAGTAGAATCAGGTTTAAGTGTTGAAGAATTAAAAAAATATAATAAAAGATTAACAGATAGTAAAGATATTTTATATATACCTAATATCTTTAATAGTAGTTTAAATGTTAATCATTCGAAAAATACAGAAAATAGTCGAAATGAAATAGCTCGAGGTATAGATATTTCTAATTATCAAACTACTATTGACTGGCAAGAAGTTGCAAAAAAGATGGACTTTGTTATTGTGGAAGTAGCAAGAGGTAGTGGATATTTATCTAGTGCTAAAACACAAATAAAAGAGGCTTTAGAACATAATTTATCAATAGGAATATATTTTTTAATTGATAAAGAAATGAATGCTAAGACATATAAAACACGTATTAATAATTATTTGGATAAATTAGATGATGAGTTAAGTGATGAAATAAAAAATCATACTTATAATGCACAAGATATTCCAGTATTCTTAGATATTGAAAAATATACGGCTGATAATAACTACTATGAAATATTAAAAGTATTTAAGGAATCTTGTTTAAATCATGGTTATGATAAGTTTGGTATCTATGGTAATAGATCAACACTAATTAGTATTGTTAAACAAGTAAACGAAAGTTTAAAAGATGAAGAAGGTATCGAATCAATTGAAAATTGGGGGTTCTATATTTGGGAATCTGGCGGTAGATTTTATTCTGGTCGAGAAGGAACACATAAAGATGATATTACTTTAGATGAATTAAAACCTGAAGAAAATCAAAGTAGATATAGTGATGGAACTTATTTATATACACCGGATATTTTACAAGCTACTAATGTTTGTACAGATACTGGGGCATATAATAGTCTTAATCATTGTGATGTAAGTTTCTTATATGATTTAGATTTGTTTAGTGAAAATAACAAGCAAGATGAAGATGATATCTTAAGAGATATTGATTTAGGAACGGAAAGAATTATTAATTTAGATAAGTATCCTAATCTACCTGCTTATCAAATACTTTGTAATTTAGATTATCTTTTAACTGGGGTATATACAGGTTTTGCAATTAAAGTAATAGGTCGATTATTAATCATTAAATTAAAAGACGAGGCCTTAAAATTAAAAAGATGACACATATAGTGTCATTTTTTTAAGCACAATGCTAAATCATGGGACATATCTTTACTTTGGCCATATTCAATATGTTCAGTCGGAACTAATTTTATAGGGTCTTTAGCAAAAGTATCTAATAATTTTGAATAAGATAAATTTTGGGTAGTTAATCCTTCTAGATAATAAGGATATTGATCGAAAGTCATTACTCCAGAGGGAACTATTTTATCTGGATGATCTCGATATATTTTATCAAAATCTTGTTTTAAAGATGCACTAAAGGCATATAGATAAGATATCATCATACAACCATTTTTATTTAAATGTGGTAACATCTTATGCATAATAAAGTCATGATATTTTTGGGCTTTTTCATCACTAACTTCTAGGCCATAATTTAAGTATTCATAAATATTGGAAAAAGTCATAGCATCATATTTTTCAGATCCAAGATAATCTGGTAAGCTATATAAATTAGCAGGAATAAAGTTTACTTTAGCTGATGTTATTTTATCTTTCATTCTTTCATAATTATTATCGTCTAAGTAAGGATTAATTAAATATATTAAAGATTTGTCTAATCTTTTATAAGTAAATAAAGTATTTTTGATAATTAATTGAGCATCTTGATCAAACATCATATAGATATTTCCCCAGTAGGTTAAAGCTACTTCATCCAGGTAATCTGCTATTTTAGCAAAAAGATAGGGATGGAATGTTTCATAGAAGGCTATTAGTTCATCTTTGCTTAAGGCTTTGATAGCGGCAAGACGTAAGGAAACAGCGTAACGGCATAAGTAATTAGAGTCATAGACATCTATTACTTCAGCGCCACTATTTATAGCGTTGGCTACTTGCTCACCAGAAGCACCAATTGATAAAAATGTTTTTGGGTGATCAAATTCTTGATAATAAGTACGCATATCTTCGGTTGCATTAGTATATAGTGAATCATAGTTATTATTTTGATTAAAATTATTATAACCTAACATGTTTTGTAAAAAAGGATCAATGGCTTCAGTACCTGCATTACGTAACATTAATTTTTTTGTGGCCATTAAATCTCTTTTAATCATTTCTATTTCTTGTTTTCGCATATAATCACTTATATTTGCCATGGATTTATTTCTAAATCAGGACAGAATCTTTCATGGTATAATTTTTCAATTCTAATTAAGTCATGATGATAAAAGCTAAATCTTTCTTTTATACGTATTTTAATGTTATCAATACGTGATTCTTCTTCGTATATTTTTAAGAATTCTAAATCATGATCGATAAGTAAAATAAAAAAACAAAATTGTTCTTGTAATGAATTTAACCCAAGTAATTTATGTTGTTTCATAATATTAAAAACAGCTGTTGATATGGTGGTGTTATATTCATCGTAGATATTTTCTTCTAACCATTTTTTAGCTAAAGCACATAAAGTTTCATATTTTTCATCAGTTATGGATTTAAATGATTTAATAAAATTTGAATAAGACATAAGAGATGATACTTGATTTAATTTAACGCCTTTGATAATTGTTTTATCTTTAAGGAATCGATTAAAGAACATTTCTTCATATTTTAATATTTTATTATCATTAATTCCTATAACGCTTAACTTTTTATTATATTCTTTATCATTATTACCGGTAGATAAATAAATTTTATACATTAATAAATCTGGATCTAAAGCAAATATTAGAAAGATAACTTTTTTATCAAATGTATTGTAGTAAGAATTTCTTTTTTGATGATTAATGAATTCTAAGACTTTTTCATATAAAGTTGATTGCCAATATGGGGTTTCATAATAACTTTTAAGACGAGCTACAAAATCAGTGACATCGGATTTAATTTGAAATAAATCTCCTTCAGTTAATGTTGTAAAATTATTAAATTCGCGTTCACGAGTAAAAAACTTTTGTCTTTCGATGCCTATAGTATCGGGTATATACATGTTTAAGCCCCCTTTTTGGTGTTTTTTATTATAATTATTTTCAGTTTTATTGCAAGTGTTTTTATGATATAATCATAATGTTTTGGAGGGGTAGTATGAAACTTCATTATGAATTATTAAAAGAAGAAAAAAATAGTAAAGCTAGATTAGGTAAGATTGTTACTAAATACGGTGAATTTGAAACTCCAATGTTTATGCCAGTTGGTACTGAAGCAACAGTTAAAACATTATCAGTCGAAGAAGTGAAAGATGTTAAAGCTGGTATTATTTTAGCTAATACGTATCATATGTGGTTAAGACCTGGAGAAGATATAGTTGATAAAGCTGGTGGTTTACATGAATTTATGAAATGGAATGGACCAATATTAACTGATAGTGGCGGTTACCAAGTGTTTAGTTTGGCTAATCCAAAGGATATATCTGAAGAAGGAGTTAAATTTAAGAATCATTTAAATGGCGATACTTTATTTTTAACACCAGAAAAATCTATTGAAATACAAAATAAGTTAGATAGTGATATTGCAATGAGTTTTGATGAATGTCCTCCAGCTTCTGCTGATCATGATTATATGGAAAAAAGTGTTTTAAGAACTATAAGATGGGCGAAGAGAGGTAAAGAAATTCATCGTAATCCAAATCAATGTTTATTTGGAATAGTTCAAGGTGGAGCTTACGAAGATTTAAGAAAGTTATCTGCTACTCAAACTGTAGCTATGGATTTTGATGGTTATTCTGTTGGGGGAGTTGCTAATGATGGCGAAAACAAAAAGATGATGTATGATGCCATCGATTTTTCAATACCATATCTTCCTAAAGATAAATTAAGATATTTAATGGGTGTTGGTGAACCAATAGATATTATTGAAGGAGTTATTAGAGGAATAGATATATTTGATTGTGTTTCTCCTACTAGACTTGCTCGTCATGGTCATGCTTTAACTAGTAATGGTAAAATAAATATTAAAAATGCTAAATATAAAGAAGATTTTAGTCCTTTAACTACTGATTGTGATTGTTATACATGTCGTATGAAATATAGTAAAGCTTATATAAGACATTTAATTGTTGCTAATGAGACACTTGGTCAAAGATTATTATCTATTCATAATATAAGATTTTTAATTCATTTAACAGAAGAACTTAGAGAAGCTATTAAAAATGATAATATTATGGAATATAAAGAACAATTTATAAAGAATTATTATGGTAGTAAGAAAAAAGCTTATGGTGAATATGAAGAAGCTATTAATAAATAGTTTCTTTTTTTGTTAAAATATTTATAAATTATGATATTATATAATAGTAGAGGTGTGTTATATGAATAATGAAAATAATGTAGTTACAGAAGATAAAACTAAAGTAAAAGTAAATAAGATGCCACTATCTAAGAAGAATAAATTGATTTTATTTGTTGGTCTTGGAATTATTGCTATTTTTATAATTATTTTAATTATATCTAGTTTTAAAACTAAAAATAATTCTTTACCTAATGGGGTAAATGAAAATGGGGAAATGGTCATTGATTCATCTTATGATTGGGCGAATAAGTATGGAGCTAGTTTATATGATACTTTTAAAGAAAGTGATAAATTAGAAATAGCATTTGTCAATGTTAATACTACTACTGAACCAGAAATGATTATTAAATATAATGATGAACAAGATAGATTAGTATGGCAGATATATTCTATAGATAAAGATGATGTTAAGAAAACAAGAAAGTTCTTTAATGCAGATTTTTATTTAATTACACCAATTACTAATAAAAATATAAGTTGGTACATGTATATTGGTAGTAAAGATTATGGAACTTATACTATTATGTCACAATTAGTAGATGGAACTGCTTTAGATTCATCTATTAAAGCTACTAATGATACAGAAGTTGGTAAATATTTAAAAGAGTATTTACATTCTAATTATAAATTAGTTTTTTATGAAGTAGAAATAAGTAACTTTAAGGATGACTTTTTAAAAAAGGTTGATAAATATACGGAAGATAATGAAAATGCCCAAAAAGAAATTGATAAATTAAGTGATCAATATGATGAGTATGTCTTAGAACATGGTAATGGGGAAGAAATACCTATTATTAAGTTAGCGGCATTCACATTACAAGCTGGTACTTATGAAGGCAAATTATATAAGTCTGTTGAGGGTAATACAACATTTGAATTAGTATATGTTCAAATTATTGACTATAATACTTTGAAATATAATAATAAAGAACTTAAATTTACTGTTGAAGGTAATGACTTAAAATGTGATGATGATGTTACAATTAATGTTAATGGTAATAATAAATTTGATATAACAGATGAAAATGGTGTTAATGTTAGTTATGAACTTAAAGTAGAAGAAGAAAAAGAAGAGGAAAAACCTCTTGATACGAATTAAATACTATCTTAGATAGTATTTTTTTTTATTACTTTTTGTTAATACCAATAATACTACCAAAGATAGTTGTAATTATAATAATTAAATAATAGATAATTTTTTTAAGAGATAAAGTAAAGTTAAAAGATAAAAGCCCTAATACATAGAGAATTAAGATATTTATTAAACCAGTTTTTAAACCTATTTTATAAGCTTTACTATTTGTATTAATTCCTTTTTGATAACCAATTATAAATGAATAAATTATCATACTTAAAATAATTATAATATTATTTATTGTATTAGAAATAGTGAATATTAAATTAAGGATAGTTAATATAATAGTTAATATTATTATAAAGAAGATAAATTTATAAATATAAGAATATTTTTTTAATAATTTTATCATTTTATCACCTAGTTAAATATATGTTTAATTTATTTTAATTATTACCATAATAATTGTAGGTGATATAATGTTAAACACAGTATTAAGAACAATCTTTTTTTATTTTTTTGTAGCTATAGCTTACCGAATAATGGGTAAAAGAGAAGTAGGTCAATTAGGGATTATTGATTTAATTGTTTCTATTTTAATTGCTGAATTAGTAGCTATTAGTATTGAAAACTTAGATAGAAGTATTTTATATACTGTTTTACCGGTAGGTGTATTAGTTATAATTGAATTAATACTAGGATTTATAAGTGTTAAATCACGTACTTTTAATCGTTTATTTGGTGGTAAACCAAGTATTATTATTAATGATGGTAAATTAGTATATAAAAATTTAGTTTTACAAAGATATACTTTAGATGATTTATTATTAGAATTACGTAAGAAAAGTATTTCTTCAATTGAAGAAGTTGAATATGCTTTTTTAGAACCTAATGGGGTCTTATCTATATTTCCTTATAAACCATTTAAAGTTAAACAAGTATTACCATTACCTATAATAGTAGAAGGTGTTATTCAAAAAGATAATCTTAAGTATATTAATAAGAATAAAGAATGGTTATTAAAAACTTTAGATCATAATAATATTAATTTAGATCAAGTATTTTATTGTATTTATAAGAAGAGTCATTTATATGTTATTAGAAAAAATTAATTTTTTAAGTAAGATAAATTCATTTATTGTAATAAATAATATATTTATTATTTCAGATATTATTAAACTATATATTTTAAAGTTTAAAAGACTTAATATAGTTAATGTAAGGAGTTTTATTATGATACCTAGTGTACTTATTATAGTACATTTTTTTATGGCATTAAGACCTATTAAAATACTATTTAAAGGACTTTCTAAGTAATATAGTATAAAAAAGGGAGCTAGTATGCTTATATAGTTAATGCCTTCATTAGTATTATATAAAATATTTAAGATAGGTCTTTTAAAGATAAAGATTATACTAGTACATAGTAAACCGATTATTAAAGAGATAGTTAAAGATTCTTTTATTCTTCTTTTTATTTCTTTTATATTATGATTAGCATTATATTTAGATATTTCTGGTAATAAGGCATTACTAATAGCTGTAATAAAAAAAGAAGGAAATAAAAGGGTACTAATAGCATAAGCATTATATATACCATATTCTTTTGTTATATAATTAATACTTAAACCTTTATAAGTAAGTAAGTTAGTTAGAAGTATAGGTTCTAAGAAGAAACCTATATTACCTAGTAATCTACCGCTTATGGAAGGTATTGATATACTTAATATTTCTTTAGTTTCTTTATAATCAAAATGAAGATCTTGTTTAGTTATTTTTTTGTTTTTAGGGAGGAAAAATAAAAAAATAAGAATAGAAAAAGATTCGCTAAAGATATTAAATAAGATAAAAATTGTTACAGATATAATATGGCCATAAATAGTTATTTTAGGTAAGATAAGAGAGATAATAAGTAATCTAAATAATTGTTCTAAGACATTACTTACCATATGAGGAGTCATATTTTGTTTACCATAAAAGTATCCTTTTATAATATAACCTATTGATATAAAAGGAAGAGATAATGTACAAGCTAGTAACGGATAATAAGCGTTAGGTTCTTTTAATAAATTATTACTTATATATTTAGCAAAGATAAAGATAATACTTATTAATATCGTATTTAAAATAAACATTATATAACAGGAATTAATTATAACTTTTTTACTATTTATATTAGAACTTATTCTTTTGCTTACTGATACTAACATATTAAAGTTAGCTAAAGATATTAAAAGAGAATAAGTAGGTGTTATTAAAGAAAATAAACTAATACCTTCGATACCTAGATTTCTAGTGTAAATTATTTTAATAAATAAACCAATTAATTTAGTTAGAAATCCACCAATAAGTAAGATAAATGTTGACTTCCAAAATTTATTCTTAGTCATCTTTTCTCCTTTATTAGTTTTTTATTTTGTTATATAATTAAAGTGATGAGGGGTAATTATATTAGGTGATAGTATGGATAATATAGTATTTACTTCGCAAGAAGAACTTTATAAAAGAATATTGCCGGCTTTAAAAAGTAAAAAGAAAGTTTTACATAAAGAAGGTTTTAAAAGTATTTCTGAAAAAGATATTTGGGATTATTTACGATTTAATAAATGGCAGAAAAGTCATAGTTTAGAATTATGTGATATGGTTGATGATATATTAAATACAGAGAATGTTTTAATTATGGAATACTATCATAATATACATATGCCTCATGATGTGGTTTTAGAAGAAATAGATTTACCAAAATTAAAAAGTTAATAATGTTAGGAGACAACAATATGAATGAATCAATGCATGAAAAACCGATTACTTATGATGAATTATATGAAAAACTTAAAAAGTTTATTAAAAAAGAAGAAGAATTAGATGTAATAAATAACGCTTATGGATTTGCTTTGGCAAAACATGGGGATCGTAAAAGACGTAATGGAGATCCTTATATTACACATCCTTTAGAAGTAGCTAATATTTTATGTGATTTAAATGTTGATTATATAACAATTGCTTGTGCACTATTACATGAAACAGTTAATCATAGTGAAGCAACAATTGATGAAATAAGAGAAGAATTTGGGGATGAAATTGCTAATATAGTATTAAGTATTAGTAAGATAAATAAATTAGAATTAACTAATGATAAAGACTCATCTGCCGCTTATTTAAGAAAGGTTTTAGTAGGTTTATCGGAAGATGTTCGAGTATTATTTATTAAGTTAGCTGATAGATTACATAATATGAGAACTATTTATGCTTTACCTGTTGAAGAACAAAAACAAAAAGCTAATGAAACTACGAGTGTTTTAATACCTATAGCTCATCGTTTAGGAATTAATAGTATTAAAAGTGAATTAGAAGATTTGTGTTTAAAATATACTAAACCTGATGTATATAATGATATTTTAGAAAAGTTAGATGCTTCTCGTGAAGATTTAAATGAACTTTTATTACAAATGAAACAAAGCATTTCTGATATTTTAACGGAGAATGGAATTAATTTTAAAATAAAAGGTCGTGTTAAATCAGTACATAGTTTATATAATAAGATGTCTAATGGTAAACGTTGGAATGATATATATGATATTTTAGCGTTACGAGTTTTTGTCGATACGGAAGCAGATTGTTATTTAACAATAGGTTTAATTCATAGTAAATTTAGACCAATGCCAAGAAGATTTAAAGATTATATAGCTAATCCAAAAGAAAATATGTATCAAAGTTTACATACAACTGTTTTTGGTATTGATGGTCAATTATTTGAAATACAAGTTCGTACTTATGAAATGGATGAAATAGCTGAAAAAGGTATTGCATCTCACTGGTCTTATAAAGAAAAAGGTTCAGTTAAGATTCAAAGTATGATGGAACATAAATTAGAAATGTTTAGAAATATAATTGAAGCTAATAATGATGTTTCATCTGATACGGAGTTTGCTAATAATTTAAATGAAGAATTATTATCTGATTTAATTTATTGTTATACTCCTAAAGGAGATGTTTTAGAGTTACCTAAAGGAGCTACACCAGTCGATTTTGCTTATCGTATACATAGTGGGGTTGGAGATAGAACAATCGGAGCTATCGTTAATGATCAAATAGTGCCTTTAGATTATGAATTACAAGATGGCGATATTGTAAAAATAAATACTGGTAAAGAAGCTAATCCAAATAAAAGTTGGTTAAATTTTGTTAAAACTAGTCAAGCTAAGAATAAAATTAAGTCTTTCTTTAGTAAACAAGATAGATTAAATTATATTAATACAGGTAAAGAAATGCTTGAAAAAGAAATTAGAAAGAGAAAATTATCTTTTAATGAAGTACTTAGTGAACATAATTTAGAGAAAGTTTTAAAAGATACGCATACTGTTGATTTAGAAGATTTATATTTATCTATTGGTTCTTTAAGATTTACTGCTGGTTATATAGTTGATTTAATTTATGCTGATAAGAAAGATGTTATTGATATTTATTTAGGTAAGGTTGTAAATCATACTAATTTAAGTAATAAAGCTGTTAAAGGTGATATTATAGTAGCTGGTACGGATGATATATTAGTAACGATTGCTAATTGTTGTAAACCGGTTAAAGGAGATAAAATAGTTGGTTATATTACTAAGGGTGAAGGAATTGCCGTTCATAAAGTTGATTGTCCTAATATAAAGAATAGTACTAGATTAATAGATGTTGCTTGGAATATGAATAGTGAATCTTCTTATTTAACGGATTTATATATTACAGTGACGAAAGGTAAAAACCAATTATTAGATATTATTACGAAAGCTTCACAAAAAGATGTCTATATAGAATCTGTTAAAACTATTGAGGAAGATGCAGCAACAAAATATACTATTACTGTTAAAACAGCTAATATAAATGAGTTAGATAATTTTATTAGTGATTTAAAGTCACTTCCATTCGTAATTGAAGTAGGAAGAGGGCATAATTAATGAGATGTGTTATTCAAAAGGTTACTTCTTCTAGTGTTCTGGTTAACGGTAATATTGTTGGTGAAATTGGTTTAGGACTTAATGTTTTAGTTGGTTTTACTGATACTGATACCTTAGATGATATTTCATATATGGTAAGAAAGATTGTTAATTTAAGAGTCTTTGAAGATGAAAATGATGTTATGAATAAAAGTGTTAAAGATGTAGGAGGACAAATACTTGCTATATCACAATTTACTTTATATGGTGATACTAGAAAAGGGAATCGACCTAGTTATATCAAAGCTTTAGCAGGAGATAAAGCTAAACCAATGTATGATAAATTTTGTGAATTACTAAATGAAGAGATTCCAACACATAAAGGTATTTTTGGAGCTGATATGAAAGTTAGTATAGCTAATGATGGACCAACTACAATAATTATAGATACAGCAAATAAATAGGAGGTTTTGAAGATGAAGGATGCAATAAAAACGGGTATTTTAGTTTTAATTATTATAATTATGGGGCTTTTAATATTCTTTGTATCAGGACATATTAAAAAAGGAGTTTTACTACTTAATAGAAATACTTTAGAGGTAAATGATCCGACTGTTATTATATTAAAAGATCGTATTTTAGGTTTAGATGATATTAGAAAAGCTTATATTAAACCTGATGAAATAAATAATGATGATATAATTAAGTATCTTTTATTAAAATTAGATAGTAATGATTATAAAATGATGAAAGTTGAACCAGTTAAAATAGAGTGTAATATTTCTGATAAGATTTCATTTACTTCATCTAAAACTTGTGAAATAAAAGTAATAAACAATGATGTATTTAATGATTATTTATTTAAAATGTTTAATTTAGATAAAAAATTAGCTTTTAATGATTTTAGTTATCATGGATATTCTTGTAAAAATGATGGTTCTAAGTATTATTGTTTAGTTGATAATTATAAAGATGATTATGTTAGCTATTCAGTAATTAAGGATGCTTATGAAGAAAAAGATAAAGTAGTAATAAGAGAGTATTATTTAAGAGTAGATATTGGTGATAATGAAAGATGTTTAAAATACTTTAATCAAGGTTATTGTATGAATTCTAAAGAGCAGGAAAAGATTCCATTAGATGATGAAATAGTTAAAAATGATGGAGTTTTATATGAACATGTATTTGCTAAAAATGGAAATAGTTTCTATTTGGTAGAGAGTTTTATTACTAATGAAAGATAATTGTTTTTATCTTTCTTTTTTTGTGTTAAAATATTAAATGATAGAGGTGGTTTCAATGTATCAAAAACCAGTAGAAATAACTAAGAGAAAGATAATTGAAGTATTAGCTTTGGTATTAGTTTTATTATGGAGTATTTTATTTATCTTTAATTATGTGAGATATAGTAATAGTAAACCATTGTTACTAGCTATTCATAAAGTTATAGAATATGAAGATGGATATGTTAATGAAGATGTATCTTTTGGATATATATATCGTTCTTATAATAGAGATTGTATTAAAGGAGAAGAATTAGTTCCTTTTTGGGTATCTAGAAAGAATCCTGAAGGTAAACCAAATCTACCTAAAGTAGATACTGATTATGAAGTACCAGATAATATTAGAAGACAAGATAAATATATGGGATTATTATATTTTTATAATAGATCTGGTAAGTTAATGGGTACTTATAAATGCATTAATACTGTTAGAGATTGTAATAAAGCTTTTGGTGGTAAAGATTACTATGACATAGTTAATAAAGATCCTATTACAGCTTTAGAAGAACCTCATACTTTATATACTGTTCATGATAAGTTTGCTTTTGTTGATGATTCAATGGAGCAACCTGCGCAATATGGAGATCCGGCTTATGAAAGAATTATTTATTTATATAAATTTGTTGAAAAAGAAGAAGAGATATTAGCTAGATTTGCTGATATTAAAGAAAGTAATTTTGATGAAGACCATAATGTAGCAACAGGAGATGGTAATAAATTTATTGTAAAAGACTTTGATAGTGGTAAATGGGGTGTAATTAATCTTAAAGAAAGTGGTGATATTGAACAAGTATTACCATATGAATATGATTCGGTTAATTATGATGCTGATACAGGTTACTATATTTTAGCTAAAGATAATATTTGGTATGTTTATAATCTTGCTAAAAATGAAAAAGTATCAGTAGATAGTATGGATCCTATTTATAATGTATGGCGAAATACTAATATGACTTATTATTTTAAGACTGGCCGTGAAAGAACAATAGGTAATAATTCTTTTATAGATTATAAAATATTTAGAATAGATGGTAGACAATTTTTAAGTACAGATAGAGTTTCTCAAATAATAGAAAGACCTACTTATGTTATGTATATAACTAATACAGATAATGTCTTACATTTTATGGATTATAGTGGAGAAGAAAAGTATAAATATCAATTATATTTTTCAGAAATGCGTCATACTAAGTTAACTAACCCTGCTTTTAAAATAGCTTATGAATTTGAATATTCGATTACTTTAGATATTTATGAAGGTAGAGAGTTATCTTATAATCCAAAGAGAATTTCTGTTAATGTAAGAACTTGGGATAATGATTAATTGACGTCTTTGTTTTATAAAGATTGAATTAAAATAGAGTTTCCCGATTATAAATAAAAATTACTTTACAATAGAAATATCCCGTATTATGGGATT
>CANQOR010000019.1 GCA_947625535.1 uncultured Bacilli bacterium | reverse complement strand
TTGACTTTAAACCTGAAATAAGTCTAGTAAATTAAACAAATTTTTATAAACCTGCATTTAGTCTAAAAATTTGCGATTATTTTGAATAATATGATAAAATTAAGATGGAGTTGATTAAAATGTACAGTGAAATGTCTAAAGAAGAGAAAAAAGATGTTAGAAAAACATATAAAATAACTAATAAAGGTTCTGAATTAAATCCAATATTAAATAGATTAGTTATTGAAGGAATAGTTTGTTTTGTAATGGCAATAATAATGGTATGTTTTATTGTATTTTATGAATACTCTGTATGGTTATTTGCTTTAGTAGGTATTTTAGTAATAGCTGGATTAGTTTTTTTAATAGCTCAAAGAAATATTCGTATTAAAGAATATAATAAATTTATAAAAGTAGGGTATAAAAACGTTAAAAATAAGTTGACTAAGAAAAAATAATTAGTTATAATTTATTTGTTACCTTGGTTATGGAGCAGTACTCAAGTGGCTGAAGAGGCGCCCCTGCTAAGGGTGTAGGTCGGGTAACTGGCGCGAGAGTTCAAATCTCTCCTGCTCCGCCATATAAAAAATTAAATCTTAACTTCTGGTTAAGATTTTTTTATGTCTTTAAGACTTTACATTTTTTAATAAATAATGTCAAAATTTCTAAATTCATTAATTAGGAAAATGGTTTGTATGATAAAATTTTTATGGTAGGAGGGAAGTAAAAATGAAAGAAGAATGGAAGGGCTTTAAAAAGGGTGCTTGGTGTAATGAAATCAATGTTAGAGATTTTATAAAAAAGAATTATGAATCTTATACAGGTGATGAAAACTTTTTAGCTCCTAAAACAAAGAAAACAGAAAAAGTTTGGAAGAAATGTGAAGATCTTTTAAAAGAAGAACTTAAAAAACATGTTTTAGATATAGATGTAGATCATATGTCAGGGATTAATGCTTTTGAACCGGGATATATAGATAAGAATAATGAGGTAATTGTTGGTTTACAAACTGATGCTCATCTTAAAAGGATAGTTAATCCTTATGGAGGAATTAGAATGGTTTACCAAGAATTAGATGCTTATGGATATAAGTTAAATCCTTTAGTAGATAAATATTTTAATGAATTTAGAAAATCACATAATCAAGGTGTTTTTGATGCTTATACTAAGGATGTTAGAATAGCAAGACATGTTGGTTTATTAACTGGTTTACCTGATGCTTATGGTCGTGGAAGAATTATTGGTGATTATCGTCGTGTTGCTTTATATGGTATAGATTATTTAATGGAATGTAAGAAAAATGAATGGGATAATATGGAAATATCTTTAATGAGTGAAGATGTTATTCGTTTACGTGAAGAATTATCTATGCAATATAGAGCTTTAGATGAAATAAAGAAGATGGCTTTAACATATGGGTTTGATATTTCTAAACCAGCTTGTAATGCTAAAGAAGCTGTACAATGGACTTATTTTGGATATTTAGCGGCTATTAAAGAAAATAATGGAGCTGCGATGTCTTTAGGAAGAGTAGATGCTTTTTTAGATATTTATATTAATCGTGATATTAATTTAGGTATTTTAACAGAAGAGGAAGCTCAAGAATTAATTGATCAATTTGTAATTAAATTACGTATGGCAAGACATCTAAGAACTCCAGATTATGATGAGCTATTTTCTGGTGATCCAACATGGGTTACTTGTTCAATAGGTGGTATTAGTGAAGAAGGCAAGAGTATGGTTACTAAGACTTCTTATCGTATATTACATACTCTTACTAATTTAGATCCAGCTCCAGAACCAAATATGACAGTATTATGGGCACAGGATTTACCTGAAAATTTTAAAAAGTATTGTGCTAAAATGAGCATTGCAACTGATGCTATTCAATATGAAAATGATGATTTAATGCGTCCTTCAATGGGTGATGATTATGCAATTGCTTGTTGTGTATCATCAATGCGTGTAGGTAAAGATATGCAATTTTTTGGAGCACGTTGTAATTTAGCTAAAGCTTTATTATATTCAATAAATGGTGGTATTGATGAAATAAAGAAAGATTTAGTACTTAAAGATATTCCTAAAATGGATGATGAATATTTAGATTATAATAAAGTAAAAGAACAATATTTTAAGACTTTAGAACAAGTTGCTAAGATATATAGTGATGCAATGAATATTATTCATTATATGCATGATAAGTATGCTTATGAAGCAGGTCAAATGGCATTACATGATACAAATGTTAATCGTTTGATGGCTTATGGTGTTGCTGGTCTTTCTGTTGTTGCAGATTCTTTATCAGCAATTAAGTATGCTAAAGTAAAACCAATAAGAGACAAAGATGGAATTACTGTTGATTTTGAAATAACAGGAGATTTTCCTAAGTATGGTAACGATGATGATCGAGTAGATGATATTGCTGTTGAAGTATTAAATAAAATGTATCAAGAGTTAGCTAAACATCCATGTTATCGTAATGCTAAACCTACATTATCAGTATTAACTATTACATCTAATGTTGTTTACGGTTCAAAAACTGGAGCTACTCCAGATGGCAGAAAAGCAGGGGTTCCGTTTGCACCTGGAGCTAATCCAATGCATGGAAGAGATGCTAGTGGAGCTATTGCTTCATTAAATTCTGTAGCTAAATTAGATTGGGAAAATTGTTGTCGTGATGGTATTTCTAATACATTCTCTATTATTCCAACGGCTTTAGGTCAAAAAGATGAAGAAAGAGTAAATAATTTAGTTACTTTGATGGATGGTTATTTTAGTTTGGGAGCTCATCATTTAAATGTAAATGTTTTAAATAGAGAAACATTAATTGATGCGATGAATAATCCTCTTAAATATCCTTTACTTACAATAAGAGTATCTGGTTATTCTGTAAGATTTAATAGATTAACAAGAAAGCAACAAGAGGAAGTTATTTCTAGAACTTTCCACGAGAATATGTAAGATGAAAGGTTCTGTTGCTTCTATAGAAACATTTGGATTAGTAGATGGTCCTGGTATTAGAACAGTTATTTTCTTAAATGGTTGTAACTTAAGATGTAAATATTGTCATAATCCGGAAATGTGGCATATGGGTGATGCTAATTATACTAGTGATGAAATAGTTAAGAGAGTTTTAAGAAATAAGCCATATTTTAAAAATGGTGGAGGAGTTACTTTTTCAGGAGGAGAACCTTTATTACAATATGAATTTTTATTAGAAACAGTAAAAAAATTAAAAAAAGAAGGAATTCATATAGCCATAGATACAGCAGGAATTGGACTTGGTGATTATCAAGAATTATTTAAATATATTGATATGGTTTTATTAGATGTAAAACATATTACAAAAGATGGTTATATTGGTATTACAAGAAGAGATTATCTTGATAAGTATATGAAATTTTTAGAAGAACTTAATAAAAGTGATATTGAAGTATGGATTAGACAAGTTATTGTTCCTAATGTTCATGATAATAAGGAATATATTTATGGTTTAAGTAAATTTTTAAAAGAAAATATAAAGAATGTTAAAAGAGTAGATTTTTTACCATATCATAAACTAGGTAGTGAAAAGTATGTTACTTTAAAGATTAATAATCCTTATGTTTTAAAAGAAGAAATGAATAAAGAAAAATGTGATAAATTATATCAAGAATTTTTAAAAGATTATCAATAATAATCTTTTTTTTGTCAAATAAATTATAAGGGGGTTGCAATAAAAAAATGTTTGTGTTAGTTTAAAGTTAATTGGAAGGAGGAATGTTTTATGATAGATAATGATGATTACTGCTCGAATAATGTAGACATTCCTTCGGTGTGTCTTTAGATTTAATTATTTTATTTGCAGTTTTTTTATGGTTAATTATTAGGAATAATAAGATTTTTTGTATGGAATAAAGGAGGTTTATGATGAAAATTATTGTTAATAATGATTGCTATGTGCAAGTAAGAGACATTCTTTTTTTAGCTAAGATTTATAATAGTAAAGTATTTATGAATAAGTATTTAGAATTAATTAATAATGGTAAAGTTGATGTTGATTTTATTAAAGTAACTAGTAATAAACTTAAAGAAGCTTTAGAAAATGGAGCGATTATTAATTTTGATGATTTTAGAGACTCTAGTATAACTGCTTTAGGTAGTTATTTAGTAACGATGTATACAGGAGTTTGCAATAACGATAAAGAAAAAGTTTATGTTGAACATAAAGCTGATGCTATAAGAGATATTATTGCTTTTAAAAATGGTAAATTACCTTATGCAATACCACTTATACCTAATGGTAAAGAAAGATATGAAGATAGTAATTTAAAAGTAGTATGTGAAAGTACTATATTTGATAATTATTATGTAATTAAAATGGTAGATGGTAATAAAATAAATAATATTTCTTATCAAGATTTTATTAATTCGGTTATAGATAAAATTAAAGAAAAAAGAGGTTCTATAATAAAGGGAAGAATTATCGATAAAGGGGATTATTTAGTTTTATGTTTAGAAGAAGAAATAGTTAAAAAAGAAAGTTATTTTAAAAGATTTAAAAAGGTATTTAAAAAAGAAACTTAATTAAAAGTTTCTTTTTATTTTAAGACAACATTTGATAAATCAGAGATAAAATCACGCATTATAGTAAGATAATTATCATTGTTATTTCTTTCAGTATCAGTAAGAGTTGACATAGTTTTAATTTCAACTAATTCAACATTATAATTATCGACGAGATCTTTAATACTATCTTCAACATGATTTTTATCAGCAACAAAGATATGAGTATAAGTTTTATCTTTAAATTTATTTTTAATTGAAGTAGTAATACTTGTTTCATTAGAAATATTAATAACATTAAAACCATATTTTTCTAAGAAACCAAATGAATCATAAGCGATAACAATTGTTTCACTATTATTTTTAGCTGCTGATTTAGCAAGATTACGTAAGTCAGCATCTAGTGAAGATAAGTCTTCTTGTAGTTTACCATAATTCTTTTCTATTTCTTCAGCAGCATACTTAGATGTACTTAGTTCTTGCAGATTATTTTTAATAGTATGTGCTAACATTAAATAGTTATTTGGACTTAACCATAGTTCTTCAATACCATATTTATATTTTAAACCATATGAGACATCGATAATTTGAATATTTTTATTTTTTTCAATTAATGTTTTAGCTATTTCTTTTTCATCTGTAAGACCATTATAGACAAATAAGTTAGTAGTTTTTGAATAATCATTTAATTGTTTTTCAGTTAATTTATATTCATTAACATTTATATCATTAGGATAAATACTTACTGTTTCACTATTACCATATAAACGTTCTACTAAATATTCAATTGGATATACTGTAGTAGTTATTTTAGATCCTTCTAGTTTATCGTTATCAAAACAACCTGTTGTAAATGATAAGATTATAAAACTTAATATTAGTAAATTAATAATTCTTTTTTTCATAATTCCTCCGTGAATAATTATATTATATAACAAGTTAATTTTACTATATTTTATAATTTTTGTAAATTTGATTTTAGATGTTAAAGATAAAAAGAAAGACAATGCTAGTAAAAGTTGTTAATCTTTGTTATAATGATTAAGGTGATTATGATGGATTTTTTAGAAAAATTTGGAATTGTAATTAATAATAAGGATTTACTTTTAAGAGCTCTTACACATTCTTCATATTCTAATGAACATGAATGTGCTAATTATGAAAGATTAGAATTTTTGGGAGATGCAGTTTTACAAATTTTAGTAAGTGATTATTTATATAATAATATGGAATTATCTGAAGGAGAAATGAGTAAGATAAGGGCTTCATATGTTTGTGAAAGTGCATGTGCTAAATATGCAGAAGCTATTATGTATAAACCTTATATTAGGGTAGGACATGGTCAATTAAATAATATTAATGAAACAATTATTGCTGATATATTTGAAAGTATCATGGGTTGTATTTATTTAGATCAAGGATTAGAGGTAGCTCGTAGTTTATTTAATCAAGTAGTAGTCCCTTATATTAAGCATCATGATGTCTTTTTAGGTGATTATAAGAGTAAATTACAAGAGTTAGTTCAAACAACGAAGAAATCTTTAGAATATAAATTAGTTGGGGAATCTGGACCTGCTCATGATAAGAGATTTGAAGTTGAAGTTGTTATTGATGGTATTATCTTTGGTCATGGTCAAGGCAAATCAAAAAAGGAAGCAGAACAAAGAGCAGCTATGGATGCTTATAATAAACAAGCGACAATCAGGTGATTTGAATGTATTTGAAGTGTATTAGAGCAAATGGGTTTAAGTCGTTTGCTAATAAAATAGAATTAGATATTGATAAAGGTATTACAGGAATTGTTGGTCCTAATGGGTCAGGTAAAAGTAATATTGTAGATGCTGTTAGATGGGTTTTAGGTGAGCAATCAGTTAAAGCTTTACGTGGAGATACTTCAATGATTGATGTTATCTTTTCAGGTTCAGCTTCAAGAGAAGGTCAAACTAGAGCTAGTGTTAGTTTAGTTTTTGATAATAGTGATCATTATTTAAATAGTGAATTTAATGAAATAGAGATTAAAAGAGTAGTTTATAAAACAGGAGAAAATGAATACTATATTAATAATACAAAAGTAAGACTTAAAGATATTACGGATTTATTTTTAGATAGTGGAGCTGGTAAAGAATCATTTAATATTATTTCTCAAGGGGCTGTTGCTGATATTATAAATAATAAACCGGAAGAAAGAAGAGTAATATTTGAAGAAGCAGCTGGAGTTTTAAAATATAAAAAACGTAAAGAAGAATCTTTTAGAAAATTAGATCGTACTAATGAAAATTTAGAAAGAGTTAATTTACTTATTGATGAATTATTAATTACTTTAGAGCCATTAAAAGAACAAGCTAGTAAAGCACGTAAATATTTAGAATATAAAGATGAACTAGCTAATATAGAAGTTGCTTTAATTACAACTGAAATTGAAAAATTAAATACAGAGTATTTAGAAGTAAAAGAACATATTAAGAAATTAAATGATGAATTAATAGATTTAGATTCATCTAATAATGTTGATTCATCTAAAGTAGAACAATTAAAATTACAATCTTTAAAATATGATGGTGAAATTGAAGAAAAGAATAATGAAATAACTAAGTTAACTGAAGAAATAGCAACTTTACAAAGTAAAAAACAAATTACTATTGAAAGACAAAAATATGAAGTTAATGGCGATAGATTACAAGAAAGTATTGTTGCTTTAAAAGAAGAAGTATTAAGTTTAAATAATGCTATTGAAGCTAGTAGTAAAGAAGTTTCTTCTTTAAAAAGAGAATTAGAAGTTAAACAACTTAAAAGTATGGAACTTATTAAACTTAATGAAGATAATAAAAATAAAAAGAATAGTTTGAGTAATGAAATTAATACTAAAACTAAAGAAATAATGAATTTAAATAATAAAATAGATATTTTACAAGAAAATATTAATAGTGATACTAAGTTACCTTATAGTGTTAAGAATGTTATTAATAATATAAGACTTAGAGGTATTCATGGTGTATTAGGTAAGTTAATTGAAGTACCAGAAAAATATGTTTTAGCTATTGAAACATCATTAGGAGCTAATAGTAATGTTATTGTTGTAGATGATGAAGGATGTGCTAAAGAAGCAATTAATTATTTAAAAGAAAATAAATTAGGAAGAGCAACTTTCTTTCCTATATCAATTATTAAATCAAGAAATGTTTTATTTGAAGATTTAGAAAAGATAAAAGATATAGATGGTTATATTGGTACAGGAGAATCTTTAGTTAAATATGAAGAAAAGTATCGTAGTATTGTTTATAATCAATTAGGTAATGTTATTGTTGTAGATAATATTGATACTTTAAATAAGATTGGTAAAATATTAAATTATAAATATAAAATAGTTTCATTAGAAGGTGAGATACAATATAGTGGTGGTGCTATTACAGGTGGTAATTTAAAAAGTAGTAATGGTCTTTTAAATCAAAAATATGAATTAGAAAGTTTAAATAAAGAATTATTAGTTGAAAAAAATGCTTTAAGTAAATTAGAAAGTGAATTAAATAAAGTTAATAATGATTTAAAGAAAGCTTCTGATGATTTAGAAGATAATCAACGTACAGTTGTAATGATGACGGAAGAATTTAATATAAAGAATAATCATTTAGAAGAGTTAAAAGTAAATCTTAATAATAAGAATAGTGAACTTATTGGAACTGAAAATAAAAGTAATAATACTTTAGATAAAGAATTAGATAATATTATTAATGAATATTATGAAAAGGTAGCTATAAAAGATAATTTAGTTAAAGAAGTTAATAAAATTAAAAGTGATAAATCAAGTTTAACAGAAGAAATATATAATTTAGAAAAATTATATCGTGATATGAACTCTAAAATTACGCAGAAACAAAATGAATTAAAAGTAGAAGAAGTTAAAATGGGTAAGATGGATGTTAAATTAGATAGTTTATTACTTAATTTAAATGAAAATTATAGTTTAACTTTTGAAAAAGCTAAAGAAAGTTATACATTAGAAGAAGATTTTGAAACAGCAAGAATTACGGTTAGTAATTTAAAAGCTAAAATAAAATCATTAGGAGATGTTAATACAGGAAGTATAAGTGAATATGAAAGAATTAATGAACGTTATACTTTCTTAATTAATCAAAGAAATGATCTTGAAACTTCTGTAAGTAGTTTATTAGGAGTTATTTCAGAAATGGATGAAATAATGAAAACGAAGTTTAAGGAGACTTTTGAACTTATACGTAATGAATTTAAAGTTGTCTTTAAGAAATTATTTAAGGGCGGCGAAGGTATTTTAGAATTAACTAATCCAGAAGATATTTTAAATTCTGGTATTGAAATATCAGCTATTCCACCAGGAAAGAAACTTAAATCAATTGCTTTATTATCTGGAGGAGAAATGACTTTAACAGCAATAGCTTTATTATTTGCTATTTTAAATGTTAAACCAGTACCATTTGTTATTCTAGATGAAGTAGAAGCTGCTTTAGATGAAGCTAATGTAGATACTTTTGGTAATTATTTAGTTTCTTGTAAGGAACGTAGTCAATTTATTTTAATTACACATAAAAAGAGAACTATGGAATATGCCGATGCTTTATATGGAGTTACTATGCAAGAATCTGGAGTATCTAAAATTGTTAGTGTTAAATTAGAGAATTAATGAGGTAGTTATGAAAAAGATTTTAATTCTTTTAATGTTTTTAATTTTATTATTAGGGTGTTCTAAAGAAAAAACTTTAGATGATATATTAAAAGAAAATAATTATATTGTAGTTGATGTTAGAACAAAAGAAGAATTTGATAGTGGACATGTTCTTGATGCTATTAATATTCCGTATGATGAAATTAATAAAGATATTAATTTAGATAAAGATAAAACAATATTAGTTTATTGTCGTAGTGGTCAAAGAAGTAAGATAGCTTATAATAGTTTAAAAGAATTAGGTTATGATGTATATGATTTAGGAGCTTACGATAGTATAAATATGGATAAAGAAAATTAGAATAATTTTATTCTAATTTTTTTTGTTAAAAGGAAATAAGTAATTAATAGATAATATATAAAGTGAAAGGATACATTCTTCGACATATTAAGTAAATATTATTTGATATATAAATGGTGGTGATAGAATGAAAAGATATTTAATTATTATATTATTGGCAATTTTAATTGGAGGAGGTATTGCTTATTTTGTCTTTAATAAAGTAGTTTTTAAAGATGATGAAATATTAAGTAGTAGTTCAGTTATGGCTTTTCAAGTAGGGGTTTTTAGTAATTATAGTAATGCTTTAAAGGTAGCTAATAAAAATAATGGAATTGTAGTATTAGATAATGATTTATATAGAGTGTATGTAGCTATATTAAATGATAAGGAAGCAATTAATAAAGTAAGTGAATATTATAAAAGAATAGGTTTAAATTATTATTTAAAAGAGATTAATGTTAAGAAAGATTTTATTATAGATATTAAAGATAATGAAGAGTTAATTAAGAAGAGTGATGAAGAAACATATACTACTATTAATTTAGATGTTTTAAGGAAGTATCAAGAGTTATTATGAGTTTTTTAATAAAAGAGTTACCAATGGAAGAAAGACCTCGTGAAAGGTTTAAAAAGTATGGCGTAAAAGCTTTAAGTAATGAGGAATTATTAAGTATTTTAATTAGAACTGGTACTAAAAATAAATCTGTAAAAGATTTAAGTACAGATATCTTAAAGATTATTAAAATACATGATTTTAGTAGTATAGATTATAGTTATTTAAAAAGTATTAAAGGAGTTGGTGAAGTTAAAGCAATTAGTATTCTTTCAGCTATTGAATTTGGAAGAAGAGTTTTAACTAAGGAAGATTTAGTTTTACAAATTAAAGAAAGTTTAGATATTTATAATTTAGTTAAAGATGAATTAGAAAATGAATTACAAGAAAAGTTTGTAGCTATTTATTTAGATACAAGAAAGTTTGTTATAGCCAAGAAAGTAATCTTTATTGGAACAGTAAATAGTAGTAATGTAACAGCAAGAGATGTATTTAGGGAAGCAGTTAAATGTAATGCAGCTTCGATGATTATTGTTCATAATCATCCAGCTGGAAGTGTAGTACCTAGTTATCAAGATGTCTATTTAACTAATGAATTTATTAAATTAGGTAAAATGATGGGGATTTTAGTTATAGATCATTTAATAATAGGGAAGAATAAATATTATAGTTTCTTAGAAAGTAATGGTGATATGTTTGCATAAGAAAATATATAATAAAATATTTATTACTATTTTATTAATTTTATTTATAGTATGTAGCGGTTATTACTTTAATTTTATTACTTATAATAATAAAGATATTATAGAAACAGAAGTATTAAGACAAACTAATGAAGTATTAAAAGAAGAATTAAATAAAAGTAAGAAAATAAGTAATTTTAAAGAAGATTATGTAATAGCAAGAGTTATTTTAAGGGATATACATAATTTTTATAATGAAATAGTTATTAATGTTGGAGATAACGAGGTTAAAGAAGGGGATGCTGTTATTAACGAAGATGGTTTAATAGGAATAATTAAAGAAGTTAAAAAAGATGTTTCTTATGTAAAATTATTAGATAATAGTTATAATTTATCAGTTAAAGTAAATGATACTTATGGTAATTTAAAAGGTAATAAAGTAGATTTACTTAATAAATATAGTGAATTTAGGGAAGGAGATTTAATTTATACTTCAGGATTAACTAATATACCAGAAGGTATTTATGTAGGGAGAATAGATAAAGTAAAAATGGATCAGAATGGTTTAGGTAAAGAACTAGAAGTAACTTTAGTAGATAATAGTAATTTAATATATGTAGGAATAATAAGTAAGATAGAATGATTTATCTAGGTTTTATTTTAGATTACTTAATAGCTTTATTTTTACCTATAGATTCATATTTTATTATAGATAATTTGGATAAGAATAGTTTATTTAAAATAGTAGTAATAGGTATTATATTAGATTTATTATATTTAAATAATTTATTTAATTTAATTATTTTATTAATATTTTATATAAGTTTAAAGATTATTAAAGTAAAGAAAAAATATTTATTTTTAAAAAGAATTATTAGTTTTTTAATATATTTTAATTTAATGTTTTTTATGTTAGGTTTTAATACTAAGTTATATTTTTATCAATTAGGAATATCTTTTATATTACAAATTATATATATGTTTTATAGTGATTGGTTATTAAATTGAGTAATTAAACATATTATATAGTGGTGATAAGATGAAAGATAGCAAGTATTATAAGAAAAAGATATTAAAAGAAAAACATAATAATTATAGTTGGTTAACAAGATTACTATTATCAATTATTTTAATACTGGGAAGTTTAATAGCTACTAATTTAAGTATGAAAGTTAAAAATTATTATATAGGTGATATTTTAAATAAAAATATTAATTTTAATAGTATTAATAAATTATATAAAAAATTTATTAGTCAAAGTAAGGAAGAAGAAGTAGTAGCTAATGTGATAAATGATGTTAATAATTATGAAAAAGTAAATAATTCTTTTAAATTTAAGGTAGGAGTAGAATATCCAATTAGTTTGTTAAAATCGGGTATTATAGTTTATATTGGAGATAAAGATGATTTAGGTAAGACAGTTATAGTTCAAGGAAATGATGGAATAGATATTTGGTATAGTAATATAGATGTAACTGAATATAGTTTATATGATTATGTAAAAGAAGGTAGTATATTAGGAGTAAATAAAGATGATTATTATATGATAACAATTATGAAAGATGGTAAAAGTCTTGAATATAGTGAATATATGGCCTAAAGTAAAGATTGATTATTCGACATATATCTTAATATTCTTAGCTTTATTAGCTGGTTATATAAAAAATATTACTATTATATTAATTATTGTTTTTATACATGAATTAGGTCATGTATTTTTCTTTAAATTATTTAATATTGAAATAGAAAAAATAATTATATATCCATTTGGAGGTATTACTTATATAAATAGTAAAATACATGAGAGAATATATAAAAGTATTTTAATGAGTTTAGGAGGAATACTATTTCAATTAATACTTGGAATAATAATTAATTATTTATATAAGAATGGTTTATTAATTAATAGTACTTATAAATTATTTAATTTATATAATAAGAATATTATTTTATTTAATTTAATACCTATAATACCTTTGGATGGTAGTAAGATAGTTTTAAGTATATTAAGTAAATATTTAGCATTTCAAGTTAGTTATATATTAATGATTATAATAGGAAGTATTAGTTTATTTAGTTTTATATTATATAAGATGTTTTTTAGATTAAATGATTTAGTATTAAATATTTATTTAATAATTAAATTAATAGAAGTAATTAAAGAATATAAATTAGTTAAGAAGAAGTTTTATTTAGAAAGAATAATTTATGATAATTATTATAATAAGATTATATCTGGTAAGATTAATTTAGATTATATGAGAATTGATAAGTATTATTATTTTTGGGATAGGAATAAATATGTTAATGAAAAAGATTATTTAAAGAAGTCTTATTATAAGGGGAATTTTTGACATTTTTATGGTTTTTTAGTATTATTTAAATGTTTGAAAAAGGGGTTTTGTATGAAAACGGTTAGATTAGAAGATATTGATAGAAAAGTATCTAGTTCTTATAATGGTCAATTATTACGTTTTTTAACTGATAAAAGTAATATTATTAGTGCTGCAGCATTTGCAACAGGATTAGGTTTAACTAATGCTTCTAGTGATCCTGGGGTATTACTTCCAATGATAACAGGAGCTGCAGGATATGCAATGGTATCTTCTTTTTTTAAGGCCGTTAAAGAAACAAAGAAATTTTCAAGAGATTATCGTATTGAACTTATTAGAAATACTCAAGAATATAATGAATGCTTGGATACATATTATAATTTAGTTAATGAAGTAGCTTCTTTAATGTATGATTTAGGTATTAGAGATAGTTTAGATATTGCGATGTTTTATAATGAATTACTTTATAATGGTTATTTATCAGCAACTGGAGAATTTACTTATCATAAATATGATGTAGATAAAGATTATTGCCAAGAATTATATGGAGCTCGTGTTACTAGTGGTAGAGCAGTATGTCGACATATGGCAATGAATTTAAAAGATATATATGATGCTTATGGATATACAGCTAGTTATTTAGCAGTTAAAGGAGCTAAAGGAAATTTTGGTGGTTATTTAGATAGTAGGTTGATGCCACATCGCATGAATCATGCTGTTGTATGTGTTAAAGATAGATATGGTAAATATATAGTAGATCCTACTTGGGAAAAAATAGCAATGTTTGATAGTAATGATAATTTTGCTACTATAATAGGTGAAAATTTAACTTTAGCTCGTTATATAATTGGATATAATTCATTAATAGAGCAAAGAAAACATGTTAATTATGATAATTTAGTAGGGGTTATGAAGGCTAAGAATGCCCAACTTAATCAAAGAATAGTAGATGCTTCTAGGTATCGTGCCAATGTTTTATTTGAACAAAAATTATCTTATATACGTAGTTTTTATCGTCATATTTTATCACAATTAAAAACAATTGCTGAATTAGAATATGTTTTATCTAATTATCATGATGAATGTAATGACAAAGAGAATGCTTTTAGTCGTTAATTTTGTTTGACTAATAATAGATAATTTGTTATAATTTGAGATGTTTTGGAGGGCTTACTCATCAAAACCGCACTAAAAAGGTTTATAAAACATTCTTGTTGCCTTAAGGGCGCGTCTTAAATTTATAAGGAGGTATGAAGATGAAAGCTATATTTGTAACTGGTGGAAAACAATATTATGTTACTGAAGGCGATACTATTTATGTAGAAAAATTAGATGCTGAAGTAGGTAAAGAAGTTACTTTTACTGAAGTATTATATGTTGATGGTGTTGCTGGTACTCCAGTAGTTGATGGTGCTAAAGTTGTTTGTTCTGTTGAAAAACAAGGAAAACAAAAAAAGGTTATTGTTTTCAAATACAGACCTAAGAAAAAATTCCGTAATACTCAAGGTCATAGACAACCATACACTAAATTAACTGTTAAGAAAATTGTTAAATAGTTATGATAAAAGTTAGTGTAAAAAAAACTAATAATAAAGTCTATGAGATTGTGATTAGAGGTCATGCTGATTATGATGATATGGGTAAAGATATAGTATGTGCTGCTGTTAGTACAATGGCTATTACTACTATTAATAATATCATCTCATTAGATGAATCTATTGATTACGAAGATAATTCTGGTTATATAAAAATCAGAGTATTAAAAGATACTATTGTTAATGAAAAATTATTAAATAACTTAATTAGAATGTTAGAAGAATTAACAGAACAGTATCCTAAAAATATTGAGATTAGAAATGAGGTTTAGAATATGAATTTTATGAAATTAAATATCCAATTATTCGCTCACGTTAAAGCTCAAGGTTCTACTCAAAACGGTAGAGATTCAAGAGGTCGTAGATTAGGTGCTAAAGCTAGTGATGGCGAAACTGTAACAGCAGGAAGCATTTTATACCGTCAAAGAGGAACTAAGATTTATCCTGGCGTTAATGTTGGAATGGGTAAAGATCATACTTTATTTGCTAAAATCTCTGGTGTAGTTAAATATGAAAGACTAGGTAGAGATAAGAAAAAAGTAAGTGTTTACGAAGCTTAATAATAAGACCTTATATAGGTCTTTTATTTATGATATAATCTAATTGAAAACTTAAAAAGTGGGTGATTTTATGTTTGTTGATGAAGTAGTAATAAAATTAATAGCTGGTAAAGGTGGAGATGGTTGTACATCTTTTAGAAGAGAAAAATTCATTCCTTTTGGCGGCCCTAATGGAGGCAACGGAGGAAAAGGTTCAGATATTATTTTTGTTGTTGAAAAAGGATTAAAAACATTAGTTGATTTAAAATATAAAAAGATTATTAAAGGGGAGAAAGGCGTTAATGGTAAAGGTAGTAACAAACATGGAGCTAATGCGACTGATGTAATTGTTAAAGTACCTGAAGGAACGACTTTAATTGATGATGAAACAGGATTAGTTATTTGTGATTTAGTTAAAGAGGGAGATTCCTTTGTTGTATGTCATGGAGGACGTGGAGGTCGTGGAAATAAGGCTTTTGCTACGCAAGAAGATCCAGCACCTAAAATGAGTGAATACGGAGAACCGGGAGAAGAAAGAATCGTTAAATGTGAATTAAAAGTTTTAGCTGATGTCGGTTTAATTGGAATGCCTTCTGTAGGTAAAAGTACAATATTATCCTTAATAAGTGGAGCTAATCCAAAGATTGCTGCTTATCATTTTACGACTCTAAGTCCTAATTTAGGAGTAGTTAAATTAAAAGATAATCGTACCTTTGTAATGGCAGATTTACCGGGTTTAATTGAAGGAGCTTCTAAAGGAGCAGGGTTAGGAGAAAAATTCTTAAAACATGCTATGCGTACTCGTATAATAGCTCATGTCTTAGATATGGGGGCTTTTGAAGGAAGAAATCCAATAGAAGATTATAAAGCAATTCGTACGGAACTTGAAAATTATAGTAATATACTAGCTAAGAAAAAAGAAATAATAATAGCTAATAAAATGGATTTACCTAATGCTAAAGATAACTTAGAAAAGTTTAAAAAAGAATATCCAGATAAAGAAATAATTGAACTTAGTGCGATTAATAGACAAGGTTTAGATAAGATGATTATTTTATTAGCTGATTTACTTCTTACTATTCCAGATGAACCAGTCTTTGAAGAAGATAAATTAGAAAGTCATGTTATTTATAAATTTAAAAATGAAAAACCATATACTATTACTAGAGATGATACAGGAGTTTGGATTATTAAAGGGGCTGAAATAGAAAAATTACTTAAAATGACTAAATTTCAAGAAGATGAATCAGTTCAAAGATTTGCTCGTAAACTTAAAGGTATGGGTGTTGAAGATGAACTTGAAAGGTTAGGAGCTAATAGAGGAGACGACGTTCAAATCTTAGATTTTATGTTTACTTTTAAAGAATAGTTTATCTATTCTTTTTTTGTTTTACTATTATTAATCTTAGTGATATAATAAATCGCGTTTTAGGGGGATTATTTATGGATGCAATATTAAAAAAACAAATTATGATGCAAAAGAAAGCATTAGATATGTTAGGAATTAACTATATGAATAGTGATGATATTAAAAATGCTTATTTTATGGTGCAACAATTAAAAGGTATAGAAAAAACAGGTTGTCAATTTGTTAAAAAATCATTAAGTTCAGTAACTTTAGAAAGTTTAATAGGTATCGGTATATTTGGAGAAGATATATTACGTCGATTAAATGATATAATAGCTAATGCTGCTTGTTATGCTTGCTATGATAGTGAATTAATGTATGCTTGTCATATTACTTTCTCTGTAGATGAAGGCAAAGTATTAGAAGATACAGGAACAGTTGATCACTATAAAATACCTCGTAAATATAATCAAGTATCACCAATATTTTTAGGCCATGAACATATTCATGCATTAAAAGAAACTAATTATCAAGAATATAAAGATACTCAAAGAATAGGGGATGTAATACCTTTATTTTATGAATTATTACAAGCTAAAGGAGATACTAAAACTGTTTATGATAATTGGGTAAATTCAAGATTTGAATTACTTTTAGATTCTAAAGATACTTTTGTAGAAACTAGATTAAGAATGAAAGAAAGTTTTAGAGATAAAGATTTATATAAATTAATAGCTACTAGATCTGGTCAATATTTAAATAGTTTTTATTATGCAATAGTTTTATATAATATTTATTTAGATGATCAAGAATTAGTATTAAACTTAGTTAAGAAAGTCTTAAATCATGAAATGACAACAATGGATTTATTAACTACTTTAGGTCTTTATGGTAAAGATAATGATAATATAGTAATAAATGAAATTAATGAGCTTAAAAAAAGTTTATAAATAGAAGATAAAATCATATAGTTATATAAAAAAGACTAGTAGGTTAGTCTTTTTTTGTGATAAAATGACAATGGAGGTAGAATATGAATTATGATGTAGTAATAGTAGGTGCTGGACCAGCAGGTCTTTTTTGTGCTTACGAATTAATAAATAATAATAAAAAATTAAAGGTAGCTGTACTAGATAGAGGTTTTAGAGTTTCTAAAAGAGTATGTCCAATGAATAAGTTAGGAATACCTTGTCAAAATTGTAATCCTTGTGCAATTTTATCTGGTTATGGTGGAGCAGGTACTTTCTCTGATGGTAAACTTAATTTTATACCTAGATTAGGTAAAAGTGATTTAACTAAGTATATGTCTGAATCTGAAAGTTATAAATTAATAGATGAAACGGAAGAAATATTTAATAAATTTAAAATGGATGCTGAAGTTTATCCAAGTAATATGGATGAAGCTAATGAGATAAAGAAACAAGTAGCAATAGCTGGAGCTAAATTACTGGTAATTAAACAAAAACATTTAGGTAGTGATCATTTACCAGAATATATAGATGGTATTTGTGAAAATTTAAGTAAGAATGGAGTTACTTTAATAGATCGTGCTGATGTTACAGATATTAAAACGATTAAAGAAGATGAACATGAAGTAGTTTATAAAAATGAGAAAAAGGAAGTAACACTTAAAGCTAAGAATGTGGTTATAGCTCCTGGTCGAACTGGTGCTAAATGGATACAAGAATTAGCTGATGCTTATAATATTCCTTATCTTTCTCAAAGTATTGAAATAGGTGTTAGAGTAGAAGTTAGAAAAGATATTATGGAAGAAATTACAAATGTAATATATGATCCAACTATTTTTATTAAAACTAATACTTATGGTGATGAAATAAGAACATTCTGTACTAATCCTGGAGGATTTGTAGCTAAAGAAAATTATTATGGTTTTATATGCGTTAATGGTCATGCTTTAAAAGATGTTAAGAGTAATAATACTAATTTTGCTTTTATATCTAAAGTTAATTTAACAGAACCAGTTACAAATACTAGATTATATGGGGAATCTATTGCACGTATTGCTAATGTACTAGGGGATGGTAAACCAATTATTCAATCATTAAAAGATTTAAAACAAGGTCGTCGTAGCGAATGGCATCGTATTAATAAAGGTTTTATAGAACCGACTTTAAAAGATTGTGTTGCGGGGGATTTAGCATTAGTTTTACCGCATCGTATAATTACTAATATCTTAGAAGGATTAGAAACTTTAAATAAGATAATACCTGGCGTTGCTAATGATGATACATTATTATATGGACCAGAGATAAAGTTCTTTAGTAATGAAATTCAAACTAATAATAAGTTTAGATTAGAAAATGATAATCTATATTTTATTGGTGATGGAGCTGGTAAAGCTGGTAATATTGTTACAGCTGCAGCAACAGGATTAGTAGCAGCAAGAGATATTTTAGATAAGTCTAAATAAAAGTACTTTTTTAAGTACTTTTTGTATTATTTTAAGGTAAATTAGTCATAATATTAATAGAGAATATTAATTTAATTATATAAGAATTTACTTCTTTTTCGATTTACAATTTTAATATTGAGTGATATAATTTTTTTATAGCATAGGAAGAGTGGTTTTAGTATGGAAAGTAAAAGAACAAAAACACTAATTCTTAACACTTTGATGTTAATATTTTGTGTTGTAATAATTGCATTATTTTGTATGACACCAAATAGGACAAAAGTTTTAGAAAAATATACAGTTAATTTTGATACAGGAGATGGCAATTACATTGCCACTTTAGAAATAGAAGAAGGAGAAAAAGCTTCTGAACCAGAAGTCCCTAAAAGAGATGGATATGAGTTCGTTGGTTGGATGTTAAATGATGAACTTTATGATTTTAGTAAAGAAGTAGAAGGTGATATTACTTTAAAAGCCGAATGGAAAGAATTAAATCCAACTTATACTTATTATAATGTTACTTTTGCTGCTAATGGAGGTACTGCTTTTCCTAGACAAGTCTTAGTAGAAGGTAGTTTAGCTACTGACCCTGGGGTACCAGTTAGAGATGGTTATAATTTTAAAGGTTGGTATTATAATGGGGAACCATTTGATTTTAATACGCCGATTACCCAAGACATTACTTTATCTGCTGAATGGGAAAAAGTTCCAGTTAATCCTGAGGATCAAACATATACAGTTAGATTTAATTTAGGTGGAGGTAGTGGATCTTTCCCTACACAAACTGTTAAAGCAGGAGAAAAAGCTACTAAACCATCTAAGAATCCTACAAGAAGTGGTTATACATTTGAAGGATGGAAGTTAGGCTCTGCTAAAGGTAAAGCTTATACATTTAATGAAGCAGTTAATTCAAATATAACAATATATGCTAGTTGGAAAGCTGTACCAAAGAATACTTATACAGTTACATTTATTGATGATACTACGACAGTTGCTACTCGTAATGTTACTGAAGGACAGATAACTCCTAATATTCCTTCACGTTCTAAACAATACTATACATTTGTTGGTTGGTTTAATACTAAGCAATTAAATGGTGGTACTAATGCTAGAAATTTAAAAATTGTTGAAAATACAAAATTCTATGCAAGATGGCAAAAGAATACATTTAAAGTTACATGTACTTTAGTTGACCAAGGTGGTGGAGCACAAAGTTGCTTACTTACTGTTAATGGTGTAGCTACTAGTGATATTGAAAAAGTTGAGTACCATATTAAAGGTGTATGGAGAACTAAAGCTGTAAATAGTGGACGTTATATTTTTAACTATGGGTCTGAATTTACAAAAGCTGATGAATTTAAAATTACTCTTAAAGGTGAAGAGTTTACAGCACATAGATAGTTGAGGTGAGGTAAAAGATGAAAAATAGTATTAAATATAATTTGTTCTTAGTTTTATTATTTACTTTATTTGTTACTTCGCCTGGAGCTAAGACTTATCAAAGAGATAGTGAAATTCCTGAAGATAGTTATATAATTGGTTCACAGATGTTTACTAATTCCGAAGAACTTACTGATTACTTTAGTGGTGCTGTTGGTACAGCTCAAGTTATATATGGTGCTGCTAGTTTAAATGCAGAAGATATTGAATCATTAGATGATTTAGTTATTTACTATCATCTTTTTGATAAATTTTGGACTAATTCTATAACAGGTAATGACATAGAATTAGAAGAAGTTCCTGAAACTTTTAATATTACACATGTTAATGGTAAATGTGTAGATGATGAAGTATGTGGAGAACTTTCTAAGAAAGAATTTACTGTTACATTTGCATCACATAATAAAGGTGGATATAAATATACTGGTAAAACTGAAGCAAAGGTAATTTATAATAATCCAATTCCTTCTGCTGAATTACCTTCAGCATCTTCTTTAGTAAGACCTGGTTTTAAATTTGTGTGTTGGACTAAAAAAGATGAAGAAGAATGTTTTGATTTAAAAACGCCAATTGTTGAAGATATTACTTTAGAGACAAAATGGGAGAGTCTTAATTACGAAATATCTTATGATTTAAATTGGGATGGTGCTGATACATCAGTTGATTCTCATACATGTAATTTCTTAGATGATTCTGATTTTGTTGCTTACCAAGGATGTAAGTTTGCAGCTGCTCCTAGTAAAAATAAACCTGGTTATACATTTGGTGGATGGTCTACTAATAAAGATAATAATGCTGATTTACAATACTTTAAAGCTGAAACAGATTTAAAAAGTTTATTAGGTTTAGAGGAAAACGTTACTTTATATGCAGTATGGATTCCTATTGAATATTCTATTACATATGAATTAGATGGTGGTAAGTTAGATAGTAATGAACCTACTAAGTTTGATGTTTCTAAGTTAAATCAACAAATTACATTAGTTGCTCCTACTAAAGTTGGTTATACATTTAACAAATGGGAAGTTATAGATGATGGGGGAGCAACAGTAGAAGAAAATAACTTAACTATTACAGAACTTAAAAATATTAAAGTTAAAGCTTTATGGAATGAAAATGAATATACAATTACTTATAAAAAAGGCTACGATATTGATGATGTTGTAAGTACTAGTGCAACTTGTAAATATACTGAATGTAAGATAGCTGATGCTATTACAAGAGATGAATATGAATTTGGGGGATGGAAAGATGCCCATGGTTATTTATATTCTGCTGGTGAAACTATTAATAATGTTGTAGTTGGTGATCAAACATTAACTGCTGTTTGGTACGATAAAAATACTAAATATAATATTACTTATGAATTAGATGGTGGTAAATTTACTAAGACACCACAATCTATCTTTACACATAATGATGAAGTTACATTACCTGATAAAGAAGGCATTAATAAAGTAGGTTATACATTTGATGGATGGTATTCTGAAAATGAATCATATTCACCAGAACATAAAGTTACTAGTATTTCAGAAATGAAAAATCATACTTTATATGCGCATTGGATTCCTAAGAAATATGAAATTAATTTATATGATAATTCTGGTAATGAATCTAAAGGTAAAGTAGATAGTTGTACTTATGGTCAAAGTTGTAATTTAGGTGATAATGCTAGTAAGTTTACTTCTAGTGCTGATCAAAATATTAAATTAAAAGGTTGGTCATTAACTAAAGATTCTAAGAATATTGATTATAAAGATAATGTAGTTATTGAAAATATGTTTTCATTTAAAGAAGAGGAAGATAAATTAGTTATTAATCTTTATGCTGTAACTGAAGATGCTACTAAACATTATCAAGTTAAATATATTTTAAATGGTGGTGAGTTACAAACTTCATTAACAGATGAACAAAAAACAAGAAGTGATAATGAAGGATATAAAGAACTTACTCTTCCAACATTTAATGATAGAGAAGATTATCACTTTGATGGTTGGTATGTTTTAAATGAAGAAAATGGTACATCTGATGTTAAAGCTGACGAAGATGGCAATGGCAAGATGGAAATTACAAAAGATACTGTTTTAGTTGCTAAATGGACTTATACATCTCATCATATTTCTTATGTTTTAGATGGTGGTAGTTTTGATGGGGCTGAAGGTGCAACTAAAGTTAAAGCTGGTGAAAAATTAACATTACCAAAAGTTAAGAAAGATACATATGTCTTTGATGGCTGGTATACATTAGATAAAGATGGTAAAACAACTAATAAAGTAAATGTTGTAGAAGTAGATAAAATGGAAATTACTGATGATACAACACTAGTTGCTAAATGGAAAACTAAATATTCTATCAGTTATGATTTAAATGGTGGAACATTTAAAGATGGTAATGCTAAATATGAAGTAGATAAAGGCTTAGAAGAAGAAAGTGTATCTATTACATTACCTGATGTTAATCCAATGGAAGGTTATAAATTTGATGGATGGTATGTTTTAGAAAATGGTAATAAAAAAGATAGTCTTTTAACTGCTAATAGTGAATACCAAGTAAAAGGAAACGTTTCATTTACAGCAAGTTATTCTATTAATGAATATAATGTTAAATATTACTTAGATGGTGGATCATTTAAAGATAGCCATACTGATAAAGTAGAAAAAGATGGTACATTAACATTACCTGAAATAGAAAAAGAAGGTTATGTTTTAGATGGCTGGTATAAACTAGTAGATGGTAAGTTAGATGAAACTAAGTATACTGATAATATTTCTAATATTAATGAAGATTTAATATTAGTAGCAGTATGGAAAACTAAATATGCTATTAGTTATGATTTAAATGGTGGTAAATTCACTCTTAGTGATTCTATAAAATATACTATTGATGAAGGTGATAACCTAACTTTACCTGATGTTAGTAGAGATAATGATGAATCTGGAGTTTCTTATAAACTTGAAGGATGGTATAAAGTTAATACTAATGGTGGTTTAGATAAAGTAGATGGTGAATCAATTGATGGTATTAAAGAAAACGTTTCATTAGTTGCTAAATGGGAAGCTAATGAATATAATGTTAGATACTATTTAGATGGTGGTGAAACATCTGATGAATTAACTTCTTTAGTTAAAAAGGGTGAAAACTTAAAATTACCTAAAGTAACTAAGACTGGTTATACTTTTGAAGGATGGTCTAAATTAGTTCCATCTGATAAGGGTATGAAACTTGAAGATGCTGCTAATAATGTATTAGAAGAAATTCAAGTTAATGAAGACTTAATCTTAATTCCTAAATGGAAAGAAGAAGTTAAATATTCAATGCAATACTATTTAGGTGGTGGTCATTTTGACGTTGAACCTCCTAAAGAAGTAAAAGCTTCAGAAAATTCTATTACAATTAATAATCCAACTAGAGAAGGCTACGACTTTGTAGAATGGCAAGATGTTGAAGGACATAAAGTAGATGTTAGAAATAATAACTATACAGTTACAAAAGATATGGTTTTAGTAGCTGTATGGAAAAGAAGTATTGAGATAACTTTAGATAAAGAAGCATATGAAGCAACAACAGGTAATGATATTGAATTTACTGTTGATATAAAAGCTTTAGATTATGAAAAAGAAAAAGTTAAAGCTTACTTTGAAATAGAAGAAGCAAGTAAACCTAATTCTTTAAATTACTATCAAGGTGAAAGTTATCAAGCTATAAATGCAGAATCTACTAAATACTATTTTAATAATTCAAATGAAACATTTGATTTAAAATATAATGAATCATTTAAATTTAAAATAAATTATAATGATGAAGTAGATAGTGAAGCTCTTACAAAGACAATTAAATTAAAGATAGAAAAAGAAGATGGTACTTTATTAACTTCTAAAGATATAACATTTACGATTAATAAAGGTGAATAAAGATTAGTTTCGAAAGAAATTAATCTTTTTTTCTTGTCTATTAAATGATATAATAGATTATGATGAATAATAAGGGAGGCTAATAATATTATGAGTGAAAAAATGGGTAAAAGTTTATGTTTCTTTTCAGCTAAAGGTGGAGTAGGTAAAACAACTAATTTACTTAATTTAGCTGGTATATTAGAACAATTGGGTAAAAGTGTTTTAATAATAGATATGGACTTATATAGTGGAGGAATAGCTACTTACTTAAATAAAAAATTTGATAAAAGTATTTATCATTTAGCTTTTGATATGGAAAATGGTAAATACGATGATTTAGATAATTATACTGTTCAAGTAGATGATTTTATTGATATTATTTGTGCTCCTAAAGATCCTCGTGATGCTAATAAAATAGATGCTGGTATCATACCAACAATTATTAAAAATGCTAAACTTAATTATGATGTAGTATTAATTGATACTAATCATGCTTTAAACGATATAAATTTAACAATACTAGATAATGTAGATCAAATAAACTTTGTTATTACTAATGATCCTTTAGATTTAAAAAATATTAAATCTTTAATTACAATATTTAAAAATTTAGAAATAGATAATTATAAAATATTATTAAATAATAGTCGTGATCCATTTAAGAGTTATTTTAGTACTTATGAAATAAAGAAAATAATAGAACATAATATTGATTATACTTTATCTACAGATTTATTTCTTAAAGATATGGATAAATTAGTTATGAAAGGTGTAATAGTATCATTAGATATTAAATTTGCTGATATTATGACAGGAGATTATCAAACTTTTGTTGTAATGGCAACTGATTTATTAGAGGGGGATAAATAAGATGAGTAAATTATTAGAAGAATTTAATGTTAAACATAAAAGTAAATATTATGAAACTAATGATTATATGGTCTTTAAAGATAAAGATTTATTAGATAGTTTTAGAATTAAAATATTAGAAGATATTAGTGATAAAGGTATTGCTAGTACATATTTAAGTAAAGATATTATAAATAGTGAAATAGATGATATTACTTATGGATATGATTTATCTAATAGTGAGAGAATGTATTTATATAATTTAATTGATGGTGAAGTTAATGGTTATGGACCTATTACAGAATTATTAAATGAAGATAATGTAACAGAAATAATGGTTAATAGTCCATCTGAAGTATATATAGAAATTGATGGGGTTTTAAGACAAGATAAAAGTGTTTCATTTATTAATGATGAACATATTATTAGAACTATTGAAAGATTAATAGAACCATCTGGTAAATCTATAGATGTTAATAATCCAATGGTAGATGCTAGATTAGATGATGGTAGTAGAATAAATGCTATTATTCCACCACTTTCTAAGAATCCAATTATTACAATAAGAAAATTTACTAAAACTGTAGATGATATGGATACATTAATAGGTAATGGTAGTTTAACTCCTTATATGGCTAGATTTTTAGAAGCTAGTGTTAAAGCTAAATTAAATATTATTGTGTCAGGATCAGCTGGTAGTGGTAAAACAACTCTATTAAATATCTTAAGTAATTTTATACCAGATGATGAACGTATTATAACAATTGAAGATGTTTTAGAACTTAATTTAAAACAAAATCATGTTGTTTCATTAGAAACTAAAGCCGCTAATTATGATGGAACAGGTGAAGTTACTATTAGAGATTTAGTACGTAATAGTCTTAGAATGAGACCTGATCGTATTATAATAGGTGAAGTTAGAGGTGCTGAAGCATTTGATTTATTACAAGCAATGAATACTGGACATGAAGGCTCTATTACAACATTACATGCTAATGGATGTAAAGATGCTTTAAGTAGATTAGAAACAATGATATTAATGGATGGTTTAAAAGTACCTATGTATGCTATTAGAGAATATATGTCTAATGCTATAGATTTAGTAATTCATTTTACGAGACTTAGAGATGGACGTCGTAAAATAACAGAAATATCTGAGGTAGTAGGTGTTAAAGATAATGAAATTATTTTAAATCCTATTTTTGAATTTAAAAGTGATGGAGTATCTGATACAGGAATAGTACAAGGAGAATTCATATTAAATGAAAGAATACCTAAAGTATTAAATAAAATAAGAAATGCAGGTATTAATGATTTAGATGATATGTTTAAATTTAAAAAGAATAAATAAGGAGGTATATTATGGACGATTATGAAACTGTCTTATATATAGTTGCTATTTTAGCTATATGTTTTATAGTATACCTTTTTTATAAGATATTAGTTTTACTTTATCGTAGAAATAGATTAAGTGATTTTGGCTTAGAATTAAAAGATACTGATAAAACAGTTAGCTTTAGATATAAGTTTTTATATCGTTTTGCTAATTTATTAGAAGATATGGTTATTTTTAATGGTATAGCTAGAACTTATGATAAATACGTTGATGAAGATAGTAAAGTACGTAAGGGTATAGATTATATTGCGATTAAAATATTATTTAGTATAGGTTTTGTTTTATTATATTGTTTTATGATGATGTTATATAAAGATAAAGTAAATCCTATTATAGGAGTTATTACTTTAGTATTAGGTTATGTAATACCAGATTTTTATTGTTATTTTAAGTATCATCGTGAAAAAGATATAAAAACAAAAGATTTATTGGGAGCAATAATTATTATACGTAATAGTTATCGTGTTAATAGAAGTAATGAACAAGTAATTAATGATGTTATTAAGAGAACTAATGGAGCTTTAAAAGATGAATTTAAAAAAGTATTAAGTGATATAAAAGTTGGCTTAAGTATTAGTGATGCTTTTAAAAGAATGTATGATCGTACAAAGATAGATATTATCTTAGAAATAGCCAATATGTTATCACTTACTAATAAAACAAGTATTTATATTACACCAGAATTTGAAGAAATAGAAAAGAAATTAATTAATTATGAAAAGTTTGATAATGAAGTAAAAATGTTACAAAGTATTAATAAATTAGCTTATTGGGTATTTTTAATATTACCATTTATATTTATTATATTTGTTATAGTAAGTAACCAAATATATTTAGATTTATTAATTAGTAATGGTGGTTATATAGTTATTCCTGTTTTAATAATTATTTATGCTTTATATATATTAATCATTAATAAGATAGTTAGGGGGAGATACTTATGAATAATAAAGTAAGTACTTTACAAAAAAAACTTAAATTATTAGGAATAAATATGAAAGCTAATGTATTTGTTACTTTTAAAATAATTAGTAGTTTAGTATTATTTATTATTTTATTATTTATTAGTAAAGTAGGTTACTTATTAGCTCCTATTATAACAGTTATATATTATGTATTAGTAGAATATATATTTATTGATTTAGAAATATATAAAAGATCTTTAAGATTAGAATATGATGCTTTAGAGTTCTTCCCTGTATTTTTACTTAGTTTAAATGGAGGAAGAAATATTAAGAAAGCTATTATATTAAGTACTTCTATTGTAAATAATTCTTTATCTAAAGAATTTGAAAAAGTATTAAATGATATTAATATAGGCAAATCACTAGAAGAAGCCTTATTACTATTAGAAGATAGAATACCAAGTGAAATAATTAATAATATAATACTTAATATTAGAGAAGCTAATAGATTTGGTAATAGTATAAGTGATAGTGTAAATAGACATTTAGAATTAATAGAAGAAAAGTATCAAAAGAATGTTATTAAAAATTATAAATATGTTCCTTTAAAGTTAACAATTGTTAGTATTTCTTTTGTCTTTATAATGATTAGTTTTTTAATATTTATTACTTATTTTATTTAAAAGACCTTAGGGTCTTTTTATTTTTATTGCTCTTTAAAATATTTTTTGTTAAACTAAGTTATAAAGTTAAGGGTGATTATGGAATTTATAAGATTTAAGGATAAGAAAATAATTTAGAATAGGTGATGTTATTTGGTTTTAACTGATGGAGAAAAAAGGGAAGTTGTTAATGTTTTAATAAAGAAGTTTGCTTTATTTGATTGTATTACAGAAGAATATATAGAAGGTTTTGTTAATGCTTATGTTAATGGAGATGGACATTATGATGGATTTGATTTTGGTAATGAAGATTGTCCTTTAGATACTAATCCATATCTATTTGTATCTTTTAAGATTCAGTCATTTATATATTTAAAGTTATGTCGTTTAGCTAATGAAGATGCTGATATTTTGTTAATGTTAGTAGAAGATCGTCGTAAGATAGTCAATATGATTGGACGTAAATTAAATTTTACAGATGAAACTAAGAAAGAAGATTATTTAATTGATGCATTATTAAGTTTTAATGGGGAAGAAAGTTTAGATACTTTTATTACAAGGTATGTAATGGCTAAAATAAGAGGGGTACCTTTTGTTTTAAAAGAAAAGAATATAGTAGTTAAACAAGAGCAAGAAATACCTAGTAAAGGAAAAGGTAAGAAAAATAAGAAAAAGATTAAAAATGTAGCATTAAAACCTACTAGAATAGATAATAGTTTAAGTTATGATATTGATTTAAAAGGTTTAAATGGTAGTTTAGTAAAAGATGAATTTGTAAATAAGGTATTAGATACTGGTATTTTAGATTTAATTGATTATGAAATTGATAAAAGATTTACAATATATATCTTATTAAGATTTGGTCTTTTAAATGGAACTTATTATAGTTTAGAAGATATTGGTACTATATTAGGAGATTCTAAGTTAGGATTATCTTTTGAAAAAAAGATGATAGATTTATTAAGTAAAGAAGTAAATTTTGGAGCAGATGAAGCAATGAAATTACAGAAAAGTAATAAATAATTATTACTTTTTTTAATTTTTAAAAGGATTTTAAACTTTTATCTATAATATATAGGGTGAAAGGAGGAGATTATGGATAATTTTAATCATATAGTGTTCGATAAAAATGTTCCTACTTATGATTATGAAGAATATTTAAATGCATTACATACCGAACTAGATGAAGAACGTAGAAGACGAGAAGCTAGAGCTTTTGATAAAGGCAAAAAACAAGGTTTTGAACTTGGAGAAAAAAATGGAATAAAACAAGGTATTAAACATGAAAGAAAGAACATAATTGACAAATTACTTAAATTCGGTATGTCACAAGAAGACATTGATAAAGCTTTAAAGATGTAGTTTAAAAAGGATTTCTAACTTTTACCTAGTAAATATAGGGTGAAAGGAGAAATCTATGGAAGCTAATGAAGACATTCCATTTGTTTCATTAATTCAAGATGATGTTTTTAAAACTGTTTGGCAATGCAATAATACAGATGTTATTAAATTTATGAAAAGAGTTGTTTCAAATATAGTTCATTATGATATTACTGATTTTAATTTATTTACGAATGAACTACCTATTCAAAGTAAAAAAAGTATAAAAAATAGAATAGATGTATTTTTAGAATCATCTGATAAATTAAAAAAAATAAATGTTGAAGTAAATTGTATTAGAAGTTTTACAATGAGAAATAAAAATAATAGCTATATATTTAAAATCGCTGGTGATTTTTATGCATCTAGAAGTGATACTAAGTATCTAGATAATATAGATGTTACTCAAGTAAATTTAAATGGATTTTATAATAAAAATAGAAGTGTTCGTAAATCTGAATTTGTTTTGTATGATAAAGAAAATGATTGTAGTTTAGATGATATTAAAATAATTGATGTTTATCTGCCAATATATAATGAATTATGTTATAACCCAAGTTTGACAGTTTAAGAAAAGAAAAAAGTTTAATTTTTATTGAAATTAGGCTTTTCTTTTTGGACAAAGTGTG
>CANQOR010000018.1 GCA_947625535.1 uncultured Bacilli bacterium | reverse complement strand
AAGGCTCTGTCCTACCACAGTGTTGATTTTTGAGAAATCGGTGTGAATTGAAGTGGTTGGGTCGCTAAATATGAGGAATGGTACGAAGCGTAGCAGGACAGCAGGAAGCCTATGACAATTTTATTGAATGGTTATTGGAGTCAGAAGCACAGGAGGCGTATGAAGAGTATGTCGGGAGGAAGCAGCGCGAATACGGCATTCTGGCGGAGAAAAAGAAGGTAAAGAGGGTAAAACCAGATAATAGGGAAAGAGTAGTTGGCGTAAGTGGTGTAGAGTATTGGAAGCCGAAAGTAAAGACGCAGGTGTATCCTGAGGCAAAATACAAACCGATACTGTCAAACGAAGAGTTAAGGAAAGCAAAATTGAACCAAGTCTTTCCTGATAAAGAAGTATTTTTCTTATTGATTAACAAGAATTTAGAGAAATACGGAATTACGAATGGTGAGGTGTATATTAAAGGTCAAGTTATCAAAAAATTAGTATCGCGTTATAGAGCCAATTCCGCCAATGTTCTTAGTGGTTTACGTGCAGATTTACACAACATCATCTTAGCGACTAGAGAGAAAAATCACACGACACAAGAACCTGTTTTGACCTGTTACACGTACAACCCAGAAAGAACAGGTCCTTCCCGTTACGGGAAAATAATCATTGCACTAGATGGAGAACACGCAAACTGCGTCACGACATACTTTAGACTTAAAACTCAGGGAGAAACCAACGCGCTGATGAGTCTTGCCGCTAAAATGGGTGTATATTTCCAAGGATAAAGCAAAAGCCCAAGAACTCAGGGTAAGGTGCAGGAAAAGAATTCCTGCACAAGGACTCTCCACTAAAAGCGACAATTCTTTTTAGTTTCACAGAGACCCAGCCCCCGTATTCTTGGGTTTGCGGGAGCAAGGAGTATGAACTCCCCGCCCCATCTATAACCTAGGTTTTAATCACTTCCAACAGCGGTATCATCGCTGAAGGACTACGCTCACAAGGTTAAAGGCATGTACACCCCTTGCAAACTTGAGTGCAGTTTACCACACTTCCCACCGATGTCAAGCACAAAAATTGAATTTTGTGAGGAAAGTTTTGCGCTGTTCATAACTCTTCCAGTTTGGGGAGGGCGCGGGTGATTTTGACGGTTTCTACGCTGACGGTGACGATGCGTTTGATGAGGTCGATGATGTAGCGCGGGTTGTTGTGTTCCGTACACCAGTCGTTCGGGTCGTTCACAATGCCACTATCCTTGTCCGTGGTGACGGCGTAACGGTCCATCAGCCATTCGATAGCGGATTTGCCGTTCACGATGTACTCGTAAGCTTCTTCCGGTATGCCGCGCAGGATGGTGCTGCTGTTGTAGATGATGGCGTCCTTTTCGCCTTTCTCGGGAAAGCGCATTTTGCCCTCGATGCGGTAGTCCCCGCCGTTGTGTTCCTCTTCCAACGGATAGGGGGTTACCGTTTCGTAATTGAGATGTAGCGCGGCGAGCTCGCGCCCGGCTTTGCTGAAGCCCCAGAAGTCCTTGGCGAAAGGTATGCGCGGCAGTTCCTTTTTCAAGTCGTTGGCGTACTTGGTGCGGTATTCTTCGCTGTGCAGCAGTCCGTACACGTAGTAGAAGATGTCCTCCTTGCCGATCTTCGGGTCGCCATAGGCTTGCTTGAATTCCTTGTGACCCCAATCCGTGATGCCATCGTGACGGATGTAATCACCAGTATCAGCTTCTAGATCGAGATCAAGCATGGGTGAATCGGCGTTCCTTTCCTCGTACCAGTAAAGCGGGAAGCATTGACCGTTAAATAATCTCTGAATATCTGGAATAGTATCACAGATAAGGCAGGAGAAATCTTTAGACGATCCAACTCCCGTCAGATGAATCACAAGATTCTTCAGCTTCGGTGTCGGGAAAAATAAATAGCTTAACCCAGCAGCTTCATTGAACTGAGCGGAGAAATATAGCCATTCTTTCTGAAAAGGTCTATAAGTAGCCATGCGCAGTTTGCCATTGCCGAAATTTGCTTTTCTCCCTTTACTCAAATCATTTCTGAGCGCACGAGTCCACTTCACGGAATTTTTCCCATCATCAACAAAATCTGCGGCATCCTGTCCATTGCCATAACTTGCGTATTTTTCGACGTACTCATTGTACTGCTGTATTTGATCAGACATGATCTTAACCAATTCTTTCTCCGAAAAATTGTAGCACCAAGCATCGCGATTGGTCGAAACACCAGGAGAAAAGATATCAAACAAAGCCTTTGCTGTTCCCTTACCTTTTGCCTTTTTGTCGCCAATCGGCATAAATTGCTCATATCCCTCGGTACGGTGGTTAATCCAATCACCGTGTTCATCAGGAGTAAGGATTTGCCAGGGTATGTTGGTGAAATCTTCGAATTTATGGAGCTCTTCAAATTTATCCTCACGAGACAAATAATCGCCGATGTCGTAATAATGAAGTGTGGCTTGTTCCCCTGCGGTGTGAGTCTTTTTCTTGACGAGGAGTATAATTGCCACGCCAGTCATGATGTCGAACACATTTTGCCCCTCTTTCTTCGCGGCATCACCGCTTTTTCCACGAATTGCTCCACGGAGATTGAAGCAATAGATGGAATCAAATTCTTCCATGAGGCACTTGCGGAAGCCTGCCATAGCATTGCCATCGATGTAGGAACTGTTGGTTATGAAAGAGATAATGCCATCATCCGTGATTCGATCAGATGCCCAACGGAACGCACGGATGTAGGAATCGTAGAGGCCTTTATTTAGTTCTGCCGTGCTTCGAGCGACATACGTCTCCGTGATTTTCTTATCAAGCTCTGGATATTTTTCATTCTGGTTGTTGTCGTTGGCAGATTTTTGCCCAGCAGAATACGGCGGGTTGCTGATGATGACGCGGATGTCCTGTTCGCAAAGGTCTTTCACCCGCTTTCCGTTGTCTCCAAAGTTCAGGGGGAGTTGGCCGTCATTCGCTTTGCTGCCGTCCATTCGGAACGTATCGGTCAGGCAAATGCCTTTGAATGGGTCGTATTCTTCCTGCTTCATCACGCCGTGGTAGGCGACTTCGATGTTCACACAAGCGATGTAGTAAGCGAGCAGCACGATTTCACAAGCAAAGAGTTCATTGTGGTACTTGTATGGCAGTTGGCTGCGTTTGATCAGCCCGCTCTGGATAGCGCGGACGATGAAGGTGCCCGTGCCTGTGAAGGGGTCGAGAATTTTAACACCTTGCGCTCCGAGACCATCTTTCACGCCGAACTCCTTTTGCAGCACCTTGTGGACGGAATGGATAATGAAGTCCACCACAGGAAGGGGTGTATAGACGATGCCCAGTTTCTCTGCCAAGCGGGGGAATGCCATCTTGAAGAATTTATCGTAGAGTTCCACAATCACCTGTTGACGACCGGCGGCGTTATCAATGCTCTGCGCGCGGTCTTTCACTGAGTCGTAGAAGCGTTGCAGTTCTCGCAAGTCATTGGCATCGGTGTTCTGCTGCACGATGTCAAGCATACGGTTCATCGTCTGGGAGACAGGGTTGCTCTCGGCGAACTGATATTTCTCAAACAGGGCATTGAATACAGGACGAGAGATGTACTGCTGTGCCAACATTTCAATGGCATCTTGCCTTTCAATAGCGGGATTTGTATTCTTTTGCAAACCAGACAGGAAGAGGTCAAATTCCTCCGAGCCAATGCCTTTATCAAGGAACTCATTGATAGAGGCTATCTGACGCTTTGCAATTTCGCCAATGTTCTTTGCCCAAATATCCCAATATCGCCTGTCGCCACATTTTTGAACGGTTCTTACGAGAATTCCGTCCGTCCAGGAAGAAAGTTCTTTATCAAAATCGAAGGTGCCCTGGATTGGGATGCCTATGTCTGGGTTTTCTTTCTCGTCTCCTTTATCTTTGAAGGGGCGTTTCTTTCCCTTGGTGGGACGTGTAATGCCTCCCACTACGATACGCTTACCACGGCCGTTGTTGAGTTCAATGGAGTTGATTTCTGCATTGAATCGGTCATCGTGAGAACGCAGGGCTTGGAGAACATCCCACACAACCTTGTATTTTTCGTCTTTGTCGAGGACCTCTTTGGGGTCATCCTTGGGAGATACACCGATGGGGAGAATGATGTACCCGAACTTTTTACCCGGTGATTTTCGCATCACACGCCCCACAGATTGTACCACGTCCACTTGTGATTTACGAGGGGCAAGGAACATGACGGCATCCAGCGACGGAACATCCACACCTTCGGATAGACAGCGAGCGTTGGAGAGAATACGACACCCTTTCGCGCCTTGTGAAGCATTTGTGTCCGAGTTGTCCTTGAGCCAACTAAGGAGAGCGGCACGCTCCCCCATGTCCATGTTCCCGTCCACGTGTTGCATCTCGCTGTCAAGGAAGTCAGGGGCGTCTCCCTCATCCTTGCGGATCGCGTTTACAACCTCTTTCCACATGGCCGTGTAGTTCTTGGAAGCCGCGATGATATTAGCAAAGGACACGGCGCGCCTCATTGGCCCCGGATCGGAGGTGAGAAAATCCTCATCCTGATCCGACGTATCCGGTAGAGTGGGATCGTATGAGTCGTCATCCGAGTTGCCTGCATCGGGTTTAACGGGCAATAATACTTTCTTGCGCAAACCATTGTAGCAGCCGACAAGACGGACGGCATCATCAAGTTCAATGGCACCTGTCTCATCCTGAGTGAGGTGTTCTTTCATGATTTCCTTCACGTACTCCTCATCAACGCAGAGTACAAGGACCTTGTAATCTGTGAGCAATCCTTCACGAACAGCACGAGAGAAAGGCAGACGGAAGAATTCATCGCCGAATTGCTCACGGTTATCCATGGAAGCCAGCTCAGCATTGGCGTCCTTCACTTTTTTACGGGCGGATTCTGCATAAATCTTGGGAGTGGCGGTCATATAGACTCGCTTACGACAAGCGATGTAGTTCTGATCGTGAACCTTCACGAAATGGGATTCGATGTGCTTACCCTCTTTCTCATCATACAGGGAGACACCGGTCGTACGGTGGGCTTCATCACAAATGCAGAGGTCGAATTCGGGCAGAGCACCGACCTTTTGGGCCTCATGCAGCTTCTCGATGGATTGATAGGTGGAGAAAATGACGGTCAAGCGGGAGTCCTTGAACTTGGAGTAGAGTTGAGCAATGGTCGCGGGGTCTGTGGTAGCACGAGCAGGGAGGTCACGAGCGGACAAATCCGCCAAATCCCCTATGGAAGATGCTGAACCATCAGAGCACACGGCAATGGGATGAATACGGCAGTTGGTTTGAGCCATCCACTCGCGAAGACTTTGAGCCACGAGAGCGATGCTCGGAGCAAGAAACAGGACACAACCTACGCCCTTTGTGTATTCCTCCGTCAATCGCAGAGCAGTGAAAGTCTTACCCGTGCCGCAAGCCATGATGAGCTTACCACGGTCTGCCGACTTGAACCCCTCCAACACTGCATTGATGGCTTCGCGCTGATGCTCCTTAATAGGATGCTTGGTTACTTCGCTTAATTTCCCCTTGGCGAGAGCATTCCAATCCACGGCTGATCTTTCCAACTCAGCCAGCCCGACGCGTTGGCAGGGGATATTCTGATCATGCATCGTTCCCAGCAGCACCCCATTCCAATGGTTAGTCGTGGCTATGATAATTCCCTGCACGAATGAATCCATCTTGCTGTGCTCTGTCTTGATCGTAGTATTAAGAGCAGCGAAAAAAGTCCCAACATCAGGGAGACTCATGAGATGGTTTGGCTCGTAGAACTTGCATTGAATGGCTACATAACGGTCAGAATCAGCCTCCTTGGCTACTAAGTCAATGCCACGATCAGGCCCATCTGCATAAGGCCAATCCCCCCAAAGCCAAACCTCCGAAAAACGCTCCTTGTATATCGGATCATCCTGAAGGAATCGACAAATCAGCTCCTCAAAACGTGTCCCCTTTTCTCGCTCCGACAAATCCTTCGTCGCCTCCCTTATTTGATCAAGGAGCTGGCGAAGCGTTACCTTCCTCTCAAAACATTCCCCCTGTTGCAGCGGCTCATTTTCAACCTCCTCCCGCTGCGTGCAAATTTCACACCAACTTCCTAACTTATTCTTCCTTAATGGGTTACCACCCCCCCCCGATATGTTGATTTCAGTACTTTGCATAACTATATATAGTATACCTCAAGCGTAATATACCCCACCTCACTACCTACGACAAGAAAAAAATCACAACTAACAAAATCCTAACCCCCTCCAAAAAACCTGTTGGTGCAGTCAAGTGGATAGTTCCCCAAAAAATGCACCAAATTCAAAAAAATCAACACTTTGGTAGGACAGAGCCAATTTTTTTTAAATCTTTGAGGGATGGATGAGTCGGATGATGTTTCCATCAACCCAGCCATTCTTGAAAGCCGTGGAGAATATGCCACTTAAAACAAGACGTCCCTTATTCCTTTAAACAGGAGTGTTGAACGATTTTTTAATCATCATCTCACAGTCTTCCTTTGTCAGAGTTCTAATCTTCTTGTCGGCTAAGCCTTCACAATTCTTCAGGAAACGATTAGAAAGCCACTTAAAATCTTGAATAGTCCGCGTTGAACGACCTTCCCTTTCTTTTAAAGCTGCTTCCACGGCCTGCTTAAAAGTCACCGAATTTGAGAGCTTTTCCAATTGTTTCCGAAGAATTTGAACAATGTCAAATGAGCCTTCAACAGTTTTGCCTAATTTCCAGACCAACCGTCCAAAATAAACAATGTTATATATATCGGTGAACAGTTTCATGTTGCTTCACTGGTTAATGATTTCTAAAATTTCCTTTGACCTTCCTACAAGAATCAGGCCGTTTTCACTAAGGGAAACTCGAACTTTTCTTGAATCCGACAACTTCTTTGATTTTGAAGTCTTGATCAAATTCAAAAGACGAAGTCTGTGCAACTTGTTATGAACTGGCGTCCTTGATGTTCCCATAGCTTTTGCAATTTGGTCAATGGTTCGACTTCCATTTTTCTCTAAGAGATTCAAAATCACGAATAGGGAGAATGTGATGTTTTGCCGTTTAAGCAATTTGTATAGGTTTGTCATGGTGTGTTTTGGTTTGAACAAGTCCTTCATATCACATTTTTGAACGTTCGTCAAGAAGAAAATTCAAAAATTCTTAAATTTTTATTTGTTGGAATTTTCACCTTGACAAAGCCGAGCATATTGTGATATTGTCAAATCGGCCATGAAATACATTGAAACTGAAAACATCATCCGAATCCCAATCGATGTGAGTCTCTCAACCAAGACTTGGAAGATGACAATCAAAAATGAATTCAACGGGAAGATTCTCAAAGATGTCATCAAACTCACAAAAGAAGGTGAAATCAAATCCTGCAAGTTGGATAACATTTTCAGTGCCACGGAATATATCGCTTTGACCGATTTGAAAGACGTCCCAATCACAGACGAACAGATTGAAACAGGAATTCTCAATGGTTTGAAATCTATCATCCAACGAGTCTTGGCAACAGTTGAACATATTGAAGAAGATATGGGAACACTTCCACCAAAATGGTCGACGCTGGCTTATGTTGTCTTGGCTGAATCTTTCACAACTATTGGTCTTGAGGTGAGCTTGCAAGATTTTCTTTCACTGAATCCTGAAGGAAAAGAAAACCTTCCCGAATCCGTTTTCAATGATATAGGTTCCATTATTATTTCAGAAGACAGGATGCTGGTTATGCTAATTGGAAAAGATGGAGAAATTCTTTCAGCCTCTATCGATGATGAAGAAGAATGAAATTCCTCCACTCCAGATGAGAGTCAGATTTCTTCAGTGATCATTGCCTCACAGGAAGAGTGACTCCTTTAACGATGGTGAGGCCGGTCTCTTTGAGTTTTTTCTTAAATTCTTCCTCAAGCCAGTCATTGACTTCTCCCATAATGCCATCAACCTCTTCTTCTCTCACATCATAGACATTGTGTCCAAGGAGTCTTGCGGCTCCTATATACACAGCAATTTGCAATAGGAATTTTGGGTCTTCAAGACGTGGCCCCCAGATGTCCAATGCTTCTGCAAGATATCTGAACATTTCGGTTTCTTTCACATTCGTTTCAAGAAATTCAAGAACACTGTCACCACCATTCTCTAAGACGCAAGCAATAGCTTCATTGCTTCCATGTTGTTCAATCGTCCAAATTTGGCCAACATTTCCATTGGGAGAAACTTTATCAAGGGCATTTTTTACGGCATCCATATACAAGGAATACAACCTGTTATTGGAAATTTGGAAATACAGGTTGATTGTTTGATTCTTCCTCCCATTTTCCTTCACTTTCTTCAGATAAAATTCCACAACATCTCTATCAAACTTCTTTGCAAGTTTGATAATTTCAGGCAAAGGTGTATCTTCTCCGATGTAATCCTCAACCGAACTTTCTATTGTTGACTTAGAACAAGGAACATAGAATTCATATCTTTTTGTAGTTTTTGGTAGAAGCATGTCATCACTAAATTCACAATGTATGAGTATTGAATCATAGACATCTTGCATGTTCACATTAAGCTGTTGCTGTGGTTGAAATGCCTCTCTTAAAAACCTGTGACCTTTGATAACTCTTGTCATACTGAACTATTTAGATGAGGAAATTGAACCACACCTTTGAAGAGAAGTCAAGCGCAGAATTCAAGTTTGTTTATAATGCTAAATAAAGCACCATGAAACCATATGTCTCATTTGACTTCGATTACACGCTCTATAATCCTGAAACAAGAGAAATCATTCAAGAAACTTCAAAAATCCTCCGCAAGTTGATTGAAGAGGAGGAAAATGTCTGCATCACAACTTTGAGGGGCACAAATGAAACAGAAATCATCAGAGAGTTGTTTCCTGAAGTTCAAGTCTTTGCAACCAATGGTTTTGACAAGGTTTTCTGCTTGAGGAAGTACATTCCGTTCCCCATTAAAACTCACTATGATGATGACCTAAACGTCTGCCTTGCACTCCTTTCAACTCCTATCAAACCAATTTGGGTGCGTGGGAAGTGGCTTGTTGAAAAGATGGAAGAAGTGGAGAAACTTGATATTGATTAAACTGAGTTCAGTTGGTTGCCTGCTTATACCCATGTTCAATCTCATCTTCAATAAATTCTCCAATGCCTTCTTTATAATAATCGATAATAGTTTCTACCTTGTTTAGTGTTAGGTCGTCCTCCTTCATGTGCAAAATTTTTTGCTTCACACGCGATTTATATTTAATGAAAGCGGCCTTTTTAATAAAAGCTAAATTGTTAATTTTGTCTTGATCTCCTTTGCATTTTGTTATGTATAATTCATCTACATTTTTTGCAATTTTATCGAGTATTTCATCATTAAGATGAAGTCTATAAGCTTCTGGACTCCGCCATGGAAAATAAGCTTCTTCTTTTGGCTTTTCTATTGTTTTAACAATCTTGCAACGACTCAAGTAAGTCTGTTTCTTACCGCGGAACTCTTTGTGGTCTTTAATAGTTCCAACAAGGTCAACCTTATCACCAATTCCGGGATGGTTATTCGTTGAGCAGAACCAAACAAACAATCTCTGCTGCGGGTCTTTCATTGTTATAACAAATCCGCCACCGTAGGCATTGTCATATCCTCTTATTGAAAGAACGTCCAGAGACTTGAGTTCAACTCTTTCACCTACATTTCCGTAGAATTCTTGTCCTTCTTCTTTTGTATCTTCTTCAAATTTCTTTGATCTGAAGTATAGGTTCACACCTGCACACAAATATCCAATAGACTTGTTGGTCACAAATTTGTTTTGTGCCATTTGCTTTAAGTTACCCTTAAAGTCGTCGTCACCAACATAAAGGTTCTTCATCCAATCAAGAACATCATCAACATATTTTTCTGCCTGTTCTATTTCTTCATCTGTTATCTCATATTTGTTAAAAAATCCCTTTTCTGGCATTCCCTTTGGAGGAGGAATAAATGAATCAATTGCCTTGGATTTTGTTGGGATTACTCCAGCTATTACATCTTCCTTTGATTGCGGAACAAATCCCCAACGATTGATGATAAGAATGATGTTTCTGATTGCCGTCCTAGTAGATGGTTGAATATCATTAGATGGTATCAATCCTCCCCATCCTTCCCCTTCTGGTATTGCTTCTAATTCTTCAAGGTTTTTGAGTTCGTGATAAACAACATCAACTTCTTTCAATAAAGTCTTTGGGTCAATTCCAGTGAAAGCTTTGACACAATTTGAACCAATTTGAGTCAGTTCATCTGTCTTTAAATCTCTTAAAATGAATGTTGTTATACGATACCTGGGTTTGTGGCAAAAATCGCAGTCTGTTCTGTTGCGGAACTTCTCCACACCGGGATAATTGCTGATATTATGAATGATATTTTCCTTGTGATCCACAACTGCCACAACCTCATATCCAGAATCTTCAAGGTAACTTCCAATTCCTGATGAAATTTCATAATCCACCACCTCGACATAATAACTGTAATAAGGGCTATCTTTAGTGACTAGTTTAGGAAGCAACTTTCCTAGTTTTTCATATCTGCGTTTTGAGGCTTTGCAAAGAACTTTAGGCTTTCCTTCTTCCTCTAATCTACGGTTCAGTAGCTTCACAGCTTTTTCAAATTTCTCAAAGCTGCTCGCTGTTGCAGTTCCTTTAATGATGTCATCTGTTTTTCTAACTTCACTGTCATCCCCTTGTGATTCTCTTAAAAGTTTCCTTCTTCTTTCAGCGTTCTTTCTTGCTGAGAATTCAAAAGCCTCTTGCAAAACACTATTCCCTGAAATCACTCTTATTGCCATAATAAGTTTCTTGTATTTAGAGTTGGCAGTTTTTGTTAAGCCCATCCCGTGAAACCGTATCACGGGATGGGGCCGCTCTGACGGTCACAACCCCATTAAGAACCTCAGAGGCGACAGACAGAAACTAGCAAAGATTCATTCAAAAGTCAAGATTTATTTTCAATTTTCTTGAATTTTATTCTGTTTTCAAGTTAGTTCTTCACCAATTCCATGGCCAAGAAATCCAACGGCCATCTGAAGTCTTCCACTCCAACGATTCCCCTTCCTCAGCTCCTGGCTCTTGATCGTGTACTTGCAAATTGTTCAAGATGTCTTCATCTGTGATTTGAAGTTCCTTTGGAGAAACCCCTTCAAATGTCTCTGATGAAAGAAGTTGAAAAAGAGCTTGGAATGCGTTGTAGTCATAATGAAAGTGTTTCAACACTTTATCTCCTATCACACTTTCTGGTCGAGTTCCGGCAGTACATGGTTCGCCATTCACATAGAAATCTGGTTCTTCTGGAACATATTCATAAGGAGGGTATTTGCTCGATTCTTTGAGTGCCTTTTTATAACCTGCCTTGAAAGCTTCTTTCAAGATTCTGTGTCCAGAAATAATTCTACATTTTATTTTCATCGCAATTATTTAGAGGTTTGAACGATGTGAACTACCGCCACCCTAAAGGGAGGCAGCTTCGTGCTTCACTGACGGTGTTTGACCATTGGAATGAATTATTCCTTTGACTAGGGACTCCATCTCCACACGCGTTAGTTTGGTATGTTCCGTACCTACTTTAAGATGCTCGTATAACCAAATCATGTTCTGTGTAGCGTGGACGTCACGATCCTCTTCCACTCCACACTGACACTTAAATGTCCTGTTCCAGAGCTTGAGTTCATCGTGCCACCGGCCACACTTCGTACACAGCTTCGTGGTTGGGTAATTCTTCGGAAGCACAATCACGTTACTGTGTTGTTTAAGCTTGGCTTTCACCCTGCCTAAAACACCGTATTGCACTGCCTTGCTGTGGTTACCCTTATGCCACGATGCAAGCTGTTCATCCTGAATTATTACAAGATAATTCTTGGTCAGGTTACGAACAATCTTGTTAGCCATGTCATTCTTACGATTGGTTATCTTCTGGTGTTCTTTTCGGACCTTCCACACCGCCCTAACCCGATTCTTTGAGCCTTTCTGCTTCCGTGATAAATCACGTTGCACCCTTTTCAATCGCTCACTTTCTGGAACCGTGGCTTGGATCTTTTCCCCTGTTGACAGGGTGAATGCGGTGGAGCATCCAAAATCTACACCTACTATTTTCTTCTCCTCACCCGGTTGCTCTTGCGAACACGCCTTCGGGAGAAAACAAACAAATTGTACGAAATATCCCGTTGCTCGGTGCAGCAGCCTTGCGTTGGCAACCTCTACACCCGGGATATTATAAAACTGCTCAAGACCATTGACTAACAAATCACCCTTAATCCCCTGCAAACGGATACGTTTCTTGTTGATGATTTTGTGGCTATTGCCGATCTGTTTGTAATCAATGGCTGTTTCTTCTTTGGAAAACTTTAGTTTCCCTGACTTTTGCAGACCCCTCTTGCGAAGAGCAGCCATAGTTCTCAGGTTGGCAACCATGCGGGAAATGAGACACTGGCGCGATTGGGCGGGGAGCCTCTTAATCTCAACCGCCACGTCATTCATATCCTTGTCCTTCTTGGTAATCTCGGTCTGCTTCGTGTTGAATTTGGAGAGTTTATTGTCTTTGCTCTCGTTCATCCAGTTCAGGATGTAGTTCTTGTACCACTTTGCCTCGAGAAAAATTCTCTCTATATCTTCGCGTTGTCTCTTCCTTAGCTTATTTTCCTGTATCTTGACTTCATAGGTCTTGGTGACCATGTTCTCGTGACGAAGAAGCGTCTCCTTCTTGCTGAGGGAGATTAGCTTGTTCTTTGCCAAACGTCTTTCTTCGTCCATTTGCTCTATTCTTATTTAGCACGTACATGTACAAGACGTGCTAAAAATTTGCAAAATTCTAAAATAAATATACACGTAGTGAAGAAAAATCGATACGAGAGGTGTAACCATGAGAAATTTAAGATTCGTTATCACATCATATTGTCCACGAAATACAGGAAGCGATTGCTTGGTCCGATTGCCGAGACCGTCACATCCAGCATGGAACAGGCGGCGTCGATGACGAAAGATTGGTCGATCGAGGTTATGGAGATAGACAAAGAAAAGGCTGACCACATTCATTTTCTGATTCGTGCCACTCCCAAGGCGCGTGTCTTTGACATCATCCACAAACTTAAGCAGGTTTCCACATACAATGTGTGGCAGAAACACAATTCCTACATGAGACGTCTCTATTGGAGTGGAAAGCATTATTTGTGGACACGTGGATATTTCTGTACTTCTATTGGTGAAGTCTCCGAAGAAACATTAACTAGATATATTGAAAATCAAGGATGAACAGAGCTTTGTAGGTCTAATTTATACGACACCTTGAAAGGTGTCATCTTTCTGAGACAATTTTGTAAATCCGATTGATATAGCTTTCAGGATGAACCGCAACTTGATCTAAGAATTTTTTAAAACTAACACTGTGGACCCATGGAAGGCTTTTAATCCGATGTTCATCCGCTGGACAATTTAAAGTACGGTCTAAGATTTCTCCTCCACGAAACATAACATAGCCTGTTTGATGACCGTCTCTAATTATCCATTCAAAGTTGAGAATTGTAACACCTTGGTTATCTTTTCCAACTGATGTGAAACGGATATACCCAACATGTTCGAGATTTTCAATATCCATCTTCTTCTGTTCTTTCTTCCATTTATCTGATTCTTCCTTGAGCTTCGCAAGACTCCCGCTCTTTGAATATAAAAACTCATCCCAATCAAACTGCTTTTCAAATTCATTCATTCTGATTGCTAGAACCCAGTTCCATGATGGAATTCCAACCACATGGAAAGCTTCTTTAAAGTCATTCCAGTTTTGATAGCCATTCATATGCGGAAGTTTCTCTTTGTAGTTCCTGTCAATGATTTCATGACTTCTTGCAAGTAGGTCATCCATTTCATCTTCTGTCAATTCCCTCTTATAGACGTCGTAGATATAGTTTGCAATTCCAAAAATTCCCTCTCTTGAAAACTTTGAAGCTCCTTCTCGCTTCATTAAATCATCGTATAAATCAGTAGGTCGTTTCATTGTGGTTGCCTATATTATAAGAAAATTTCAGAAAAATTGCAAGAAATTTTCTTTTTGGGTTGACAGAATTTAAATTTGTTGTTATGGTTACCTCATCAAAACGAACCATGAAACAAACTTTCAAAACGAAAAGAGAGGAGCTGCAATATAGCTGCGGGCAGGAGAGACGTCACAAATTCATCCTTGCATGTTTAGGATACAAGGGCTATAAAGGGTATATTTCACGGGGGACGTCAGAAGAAATTGCAAGGGTCGTTGAAATCGTCAGGTCAACACCAGTTGAAAAGAAAATCCACAAAGGGTGGGAAAGTATTTCAGACGCTGAGACACATTTTGGAATGGCATTGTTCCAACACATAGACAAGCTGAAGTCTGGTGGAGCTTTGAAGCTGATTAAAAACTTGGATGGAATTCTTGTTCCAATTATTCACATGGATAAGGCTTCCAAGTCGCTTGGTGTTCTTCCTGTTTTCACTGACACTTATGAACTCAAGCACAAATATAAGTTTGAAAGAGACGAGTCCAACATTAAAAATTCTCTCAGAAAGAAAGGAGTTCCAGAACACAAATTCACCAGATGGGATAATTGTCATGGCTGCTCATTTGACAAGAAATTATCCATATCTTGTTGGAAAGAGATTGTGAAATTGGAACAGCAAAAAGAGAAAGCAAAAGAGGCCAAAAAGAAGAAAAAGCCAACACTTTTAGAACATGAAGTGACACCTGCTGCACGGATTGACAAGAAAAGAGTGAAGATTTACCACGCGGTCGGACCTAAAAAACACCGGCCATTCATCTTGGCTCAATTAGGTTTCAAAAGCTATAGAAACTTCATCAGCAGAGGAAAGGAGAAGGAACTTGACAGAATTATCCGCATTATTGACAAGCTTCCTGTTGAATTAGATATTCCATCTGGTTGGGAAACTTTATCTTCTGCTGAAACTCATTTTGGAAAATCTTTGTCACGTCATGTCAATAGGCTTAAGAAGAACAAAGCATTTAAGCTTGTTCTTAATTTTGACAAGGTTATTACTCCAATAGTACACACTGAAAAGACCTCTGAAATTCTTGGGATAAAACCTCACTTCACAGATGCTTTCGAGCTTGAACATGTTTACAATTTTCCTTATTACCATATTTGCAAAAAGTACCTAAGAGAAGCAGGAATTAAAGACAAGAAATTCACTAGATGGGACTTTCAAAAGATTTGTGTGTTTGATGCTACCCTTTCAATTCCTTTTCTTCAAGAGCTAATGGAAATGACTTGTCGTCCCGGTAAAAAGAATGGAGGTCTCTTGAATAAAAAGAAGCCAACGTCCAAGATTGGGGGATGGAAGGCTGTGATAGGAGATGAAGAAGGGCATAGTTGGAGAGAGAAAGCAAAAATCTATCGTGAGTCTCACCCACAACAAGATTAGTGAACTATGATTACTAGTACCTATAAGGAGAAATACAAACAGAAGCAAGCAGAGCTTCGAAAGTATCTTGGAGCAACCACTGGTGCTAAACTCATTCTGAAGTACTTTGGCAACAACTCTTACAGAAACCAAATTAGTGGATGTCGACTTCGTGAAACGGATAGGCTTCTTGAAATTTTTAATAAGTTACCTAAAATGAGCCCAACAGACAGAACAGGATGGCAGACCTTAACAAATGCAGAAATTCATTTTGGTCAACCTTTGTCTGATTATGTTACAAGAATTGATGAGGCAGGAGGTTTTAAGATGGTTAGAAATGAGAACAATGTGGTGACACCTATTGTACGGACAAAAACGGTTTCTGAAATTTTGGGGATCAAACCTCATTTCATAAGCAGTTCTGAAATAGACATAAACTATAAAAACCAGCCTCAAAAATTCCTTCGAGAAGCAGGTTTTCAATATGTTCGTGTTCTCTTATGGACAAACAAGTATGCGCGCGTTTACGACAAAAACATCTTTCTTCCATATCTCAAGAAATATGTTATAGAAACGAAAACACGGAGCAAGTCAAATAATAACAAAAAGAGGTTGGATGATTGGTTATCTCCAGAAGGAAGAATATACAAGAAACAAAAAGAACTCAGGGAAATGTTTGGTTCTTCGTATCAGCACAAGTTCATTCTTTCTCTATTTAATTGCAGAGCAGCTGGCAACGTGATTTGCAGGGCAACAGAAGATGAACTCGACAGAATGATTAAAGTTCTTAATAGACTTCCTGAAGAAAAGGAAATTCCTCAAGGCTGGGAAACTCTTTCAATGGCCGAGGTTCATTTTGGTGAACCTTTAACAAAGCATGTTAAAAAGCTCAAGAAGGGCAACGCATTTAAACTTATCCGTTATTTTGATGGCGTTGTAACTCCGATAGTCAATATAGAAAGAGCATCAAGCATACTGAAGATTAACCCACATTTCACATCTATTCACGAACTTCATTTCGTTAATCAATTCCCTTATGCCCCCGACTGCATGATGAAATATCTTATAAAAGGCAATGTACCAAAAAAGCGTTTCAAAAGGTGGGATGCTCACAACGTCATTACTTTTGATGCTGATTTTGCAATTCCTTTTCTTCAATCTTTGACAGAAATGGAACGGAGGCCAGGAGTTTTCAAGGGTCGTAAACTTAACAGCAAAAATCCACAGGATCAGCTCGGAGGGTGGAAAATTAAATGCGAAGATGACTGGAAATATAATTGGCGAGAGGGAGCCAAGCAATATAGAAAATTGCACCCCAAACAAGATTGAGTTCATGGACAAGGAAAAACTGCAACAAAAACGTTCGGAATTACGGAAATATCTTGGTGCCTCAAATGGTGCTAAGCTCATTCTAAAATATCTGGGCAACACTGCTTATAACAACAACATTTGTCAGTGTGGTTGGCAAGAAACAGATAGGCTTCTTGGAATTTTTAAGAAACTCCCCAAAATGACAAGAATGATTAAAACTGGCTGGCAAACATTGTCAGATGCAGAAAAACATTTTGGACAACCTTTGTCAGCATATGTAAAAAATCTTGATAAAGCAGGTGGTTTTAAGCTTGTGAGAAATTCAAAAGATGTTGTCACTCCTATTGTGCGAACAAAAATAGTTTCTGAACTTTTGGGCATTAACCCACATTTCATAAGCCTTACAGAACTTCGCATGAAGTATAAGGACAATCCATATAAATTTCTTAGAGATGAAGAAATTCCAGATATTCGTTTTCGTGCATGGAATGACGTTACAGTTCGTGCAATTGACAAGAATGTTTTTGTCGCTCGTCTTAAAAAATACGTTAGAAACTCTGGCAAGCGGTCCAAAACTAACAACAATTGTAAAAGGTTAAATGATGGATTTTCTCCTAAGGGTAGAGCTAACAGGAAGCGAGAACAACTCCGTGACATGTTAGGAAGCAAATATAATCAGAGGCTAATTCTTTCTTTGTTTGAATTCAAATCACCAGGAAATAAGCTTTGCAAAGGTAAAGAAGATGAAGTCGATAGGGTAATAACGGCGATCGAGAAACTTCCAGAAGAAAAAGAAATTCCTCAAGGTTGGGAGCCACTGACAGATGCTGAGGCTCATTTTGCTATACCTCTTATCCCACACATTAAAAAGCTGAAAAAGGATAAAGCTTTCAAGCTGATTCGATATTTTGATGGTGTTGTAACTATAATAGTCAACATAGAAAGAGCTTCTAAAGCACTCAAAATCAAACCGCATTTTGTACATCCATTTGAATTGCGTTTTGTTCACGGTTTTCCTTATGCAATCAGTTTAATAAGGAAGTACCTGAGGGAAGAGAATGTTTTTGAGAGACGTTTTAAAAGATGGGATGGTTTTGAAATTGTTGTGTTCGATGCTGACCGAGCAATTCCATTCTTGCAATCTTTAAGAGAAATGAACCATCGTCCTGGTGTTTTTAAGGGGACATTACTCAACAAGCAGAAACCCAATAAAGAACAAATTGGAGGCTGGAAAGCCAAAACAGATGATGACTGGCAATACAGTTGGAGAGAGAAAGCAAAAATCTATCGTGAGTCACACCCTCAACAAGATTAAACCATGAGCATAGAGCAACTACAACAGAAACGCGCTGAATTGCGGAAATATCTTGGTGTTTCCAATGGTACCCATCTCATTTTGAAGTACCTTGGAAACACGTCTTACAACAACCAAGTCTGTAAGTGTGGATCACAAGAAGCAGATAGACTTCTTGGAATTATTAAGAATCTTCCCAAAATGACCGTAACAGCAAAAACAGGTTGGAAAACATTATCAGATGCCGAAAAGCATTTTGGACAACCTTTGTCAGAACATCTTAAAAAGATTGATGAAGCTGGAGGCTTTAAGCTTGTCAGAAATGCACAAAATGTTGTAACTCCTATTGTGCAGACAAAAATTGTTTCTAAAATTTTAGGCACAAAACCGCACTTCGTGTGTACTGGAGAATTTAGTAAAAAATACAAAAACGATCCACAAAAATTCTTTCAGGGAGAGGAAATATCAAGTATTCGTTTTCGCATGTGGAATGGAACTTGCGTGAGAGTTGTCGATAAAAAGGTTTGTATTCCTATCCTGAAGAACTATGTTAGAAAACACAGCGTGCGCTCTAAGATAAACAATAATGGAAAAAGGTTAAATGACGGGTTTTCTCCTAAGGGGAGAGCTAACAGGAAGCGAGAACAACTTTGTGATATGTTAGGAAGTAAGTATAATCACAGGTTAATTCTATCTCTATTCAACTTTAAGTCAAGTGACGGCAACAAACTTAACACTGGCAAAGAAGATGAAATTGACAGGATTATAAAGGCAATAAAGAGACTTCCGGAAGAAAAGGAAATTCCACAAGGATGGGAGACCTTGACAAATGCCGAAGAGCATTTTGGTCAACCTTTAACAAAGCATGTTAAAAAGCTCCAGAAAAACAAAGCCTTTAAACTCGTTCGCTATTTTGATGGTGTTGTGACTCCGATAGTCAAAATAGAAAAAGCATCCAAAATACTTAAGAGTAGGCCTCATTTTGTGCATCCTGTTGAACTGCATTTTGTTCACGGGTTCCCTTATACCACTACTTTAATAAGCGAATATCTAAGAGATGAGAATGTTGCTGAGAGATGTTTCAAAAGATGGGATACTCACAACGTCATTGTCTTTGACGCAGACCGCGCAATTCCTTTCTTGAAATCTTTAGCAGAAATGGAACGAAGGCCAGGAATTTTTAAAGGATGCACACTTCATAAGCAGAAACCCAATAAAGAACAAATTGGAGGCTGGAAAGCCAAAACAGATGATGACTGGCAATACAGTTGGAAAGAGAGGGCAAGAATCTATCGCGAATCACATCCGCAACAAGATTGATTCAATCACCTTCAATCTCTGCAATTAGTTTGTCAAGTTCAGCGCAAAGGAATCTACGTCTCTCTTCCATTCTCTTGATTTCAGCGTTCAACTTTTTGATGTCAATCTTTTCTCTTGTATCTTCCTGTTGGACATAAGTTGAAACGGAAAGATTGTAATCATTCTCAGCAACAACCTCCTTGGAAACAAGCTTGCAAAAATAGTCCTTGTCAGTTCTTTCAGTGAACGCCTGAAGGATGTTGTTAATGTTCTTTTCTGTGAGCTTGTTCTTATTTTTCACCTTAGTGCATTCCTTGGAGGCGTCAATGAAAAGCACATTGTTATCTTCCTTGGACTTTTTCAACACCATGATAGCAGTTGCAACAGATGTTCCAAAGAAGAGATTTTGAGGAAGAGAAATGATACAATCAATGAAGTTGCTATCTACAAGGTACTTGCGAATCTTCTTTTCGGCTCCACTTCTATACAAGATTCCAGGAAAACATACAATAGCTGCTGTTCCATTATCTGCCAACCATGAAGCACAGTGCATTACAAAAGCCAAATCAGCCTTTGACCTTGGTGCTAAAACTCCGGCCGGTGCAAACCTCGAATCTTTAATCAATTCCGAATTCTTATCACATGCCCATTCAATAGAATAAGGAGGATTGGAAACAATAACTTCAAACGGCTTCTCGTTTTGAAGCTGGGGATTTAACAAGGTGTCTCCATAAGCAATTTTGAATTTCTTGTAGCTGATGTCATGGAGAAACATGTTCATTCGGCAGAGATTGTAGGACGTTGAATTGATTTCCTGACCATAAAAGCCATTCTTAACATGGTCCTTTCCAATAATTTTAGCTGCCTTTAAAAGAAGTGAACCTGAGCCGCAAGTGGGATCATACACGTTTTTGACATCAGTTTTTCCTACTGTTGCAATGCACGCTACAAGTTCAGAAACCTCTGACGGAGTAAAGTATTCTCCGCCTGATTTACCTGCGTTGAAGGCGTACATTGACATCAAGAATTCATAAGCATCTCCAAAAGCATCAATAGAATTGTTTTTGCAAGATAACTTCATCTCTGCAATTCCTTGAAGCAATTGTGAAAGTCTTTCATTTCTTTCTTTCGAGTCTTTGCCAAGCTTGCTGGAGTTGACGTCTATATCTGAAAACAAGCCTGTAAAATTCTCTGCCTCTTCAGTCTCTTTGGCAGACTCTTCAATGTTCTTTAAGATTGTGTCTAACCTTTCGCTGATGTCATTGCTTTCAGAGTCCTTAAGCACGTTGCAAAACAACTCTGATGGAAGAATGAAAAATCCTTTTGCTTCCAGAACTTCTTTCCTCAAGTTTTCAGCTTCCTTGTCAGTCAGGTTTGCATAATCTAATCCAAATTTCTTGTTGACATGTTCTACAATGTTTTCTGAAATATACCTATAAAACATTGTTCCTAGGACAAACTGCTTAAAGTCCCAACCTGAAACAGCTCCACGAAGTTTGTTGGAAATTTTCCATATTGTTCCGTGCAGCTCTTCACGGTCCTTTTGAGAAATTGTTGCAGCAGTCATTGTTTTAGCAGCTTCTTGCGTGAATCGTTACTAAAAATCATGAAAAACGATGAAAATTAGTTTATTAAGCCTTGGGGACTATATACTCCCAAGCGGAGAATGTTGATGGCCGCGTTGATGTCGGCATCACACTCAGCTCCACAAGTTTGGCAATGAAATTTCTCTCCTTGCCTACTTGACTTATCAACAGTATTACAGACATGGCATCTTTGAGATGTGTAAGCAGGAGGAATCTTAACCAATCGGAAACCTTCCGTTTCGCTAAGACGCTCAAGCTTAGTAAGTACCTTAGGATAACTCCAACGCTGTAACTTATTGTTAAACTTTTTGGAAAACTTAGACTTGTGCTTTACGCACTTTAAGTTCTCACAAGCAACTAAACCACAATCCTTGTGGTCGTTGTAGAAATCTTTTACTGTTTTATTGATAGCTTGGTCACGCTCTATAAGGGCACGCTTAAAAGCTTTTGAGCCTTGTTTCTTCCTAGAAATCTTCTCATAAATCTGCTCTAACTCTTCACCGTAAGTTGTATTATCAGAACATGCTAAAAGCTTCTTGTAACCGCAATCCACACCAATGGGCTTTCCCTCCCTCTTTGCAACCTCTTCTTTCTCCCAGTAGAGTTTAATGTTTCCTTTATCAGTAAGCATCATTGTGGCAGAATTCATATTGAATCCCTGTTCAATTAGGATTCGGTTTACCCTATGAAATTTGATAGGAACATTAAAAGACAAGTATCTGTATTCTGACTTCTTATAAGGAGAAACAATCTTAATGAAGTAATTAAACTCACCACTATCACACTTCTGAATGTTCCACAAACGATACTCTAAATTGATAGAATGAGCCTTAACAACGGGTTTAGTAAACTTCTTCTTGTCTTTAGTCAGATTTAATACACTCCTATAAGCCATTGAGGCTTCTTTATAACACACGGCTCTCCATGATGACCTCTCTATATCGTTCAGGATTGGCAACTGCTTGCTTGATAAGAACGTTTTAAGAGGAAGCTTTTTATTGTGAATCATGTCGATATAGAGCTGTACCAATTCAGTGTAATCACGCACAATTCGCCAGTACAAACTCTCCTTTCCAGAGTTCATATATTTCATGGTGTGGCTTGTTGTACGTAGAATCATTTATCTCTTCTATCCTATTTAGGGGCTTCATGACAAAAGAATCGTATTTTTTGTGAATTTTCTTGACTTTTTGAAAATTTCTTGTATATTAAACCTGTTAAGTGAAACACTACACCAATTATTCACCAAATTTCATTATTATAAATGACTAGTTATAATCCTGATCGCAATTTCCTTCCAGTCTTCTCTTCCTGCAAGTTCATTCAAGATTTGCTTGACCGTTACTAAAAATCATGAAAAATCATGAAAGATTCTTTGTCTTCAGTGGGATTCATCGTCTGCGTCGGTTGTTTCTTCCTTGCGCATGTCTTGCAAGCCTATATTCCCAATCACTCTTTCCATAGACCTGCTTTTCTCGGTCATAAATATATTTCTTCAATGTTCCTTCATTGATTAAAGTGCAAATTTTAACTCTTCCATCTTCCTGACGAATTCGCAAATGTCGAAAGGTCCAATGATTCTTTTCCTTCCTCTTAATGAAAGTTCGCATGGAAACCTTAGCCTGTTCGGCAGCCGCGTGAATTTCAATCCACCCATCTGGAACAGAATCCACAATTGGTTCCTGCAAATATTCTGCAATCCAAGCTGTTGTCTTTCTTAAAAGAGACTGGTCGATTTTCTTTTCAACAGCTTCTCTAACACTTCTTTTAAGAAATTCTACAGGGCCTTTTTTCCACTTGTTTCTCTTTTTAAGGTCATATGAACTTTGACTTGGATTCCTCACACCAAGAATTTCAGAAACTCTTTTGTTGGACAGCCATTCATTATCGTCTTCTATGTTGGCTCCGCGCAAAAGAGAAGCCTTTGAATCTTCCAATACAGGAACAACCTTTGGTTTAGAAGCTTCAATTCTCTTCTCTTTTAGTTTTGCAAGTTTCTTTTCTCTCTTTTCCTGCCTGTTCTTCTTTCGTTCTTTTGAAGTTTTTGGTTGTTCGGTTTTGATATTTTCTTCATTTGAAATTATCCCCATGTCTTTTAAGACATCTTTTTCAGCCCGTCTTGCAGCCATCTTTGCACGAATCCTTTCCCAAGAACTCATCCAAGAAGGTTGCACTTTTTCTTCTGTTTCTGTTGTATTCATGGCGTTTTTGTTTTGTATTATAACAAGTCATTTATAATGATGAAATTTGATGAATAATTGGTGTAATGTTTCACTTAACAGGTTTAGTGTACAAGAAATTTTCAAAAAGTCAACACAAAAAAAACAAATTTGTGTCATAATAATGAACTTTTACAACAATTTTACACGTATTCCCATAAATAATGTTATAATAAGATAAATGGAGTACAAAATTTCAGAATATGCCAGAATGCGCGATGTTTGTACAAGGACCGTGTGGAACTGGATATATAACGGTGAATTAAAGACACGTAAAACACCGACAGGAAGAATTAAGATTGTTATAGATAATCCTTATAAAGAGAAAACCGTTGCTGTATATGCGCGTGTTTCTTCTTCTGAAAACAAAGACAATCTTGAAAAGCAAAAGGACAGGCTTGTTTCCTTTTGTAATGCCAAGGGATACAAAGTGGCACAGATTGTGACAGAAGTTGGTTCTGGATTGAATGACAAAAGGCCAAAGTTAGAGAAACTTTTAGAAGATAAAAGCATCGATGTTATAGTGGTTGAACATAAAGACCGCTTGTGTAGATTCGGGTTAAACTACATTCAGAAATTACTATCTCTTAATAACAGAGAAATTGAAATAGTAAATCCTGCTGAAGACGACAAGGAGGATCTTGTACAAGATTTTGTTTCTATTATTACATCATTTTGTGCCAGAATTTATGGGCAGAGACGGAGCAAGAGAAAAACAGAAAAACTCATAGAACAGCTAGAGAAGGGAGAATAATAATGCAGTTAGTGGAAAGCACAGTCATAAAGAAGAGCGACCCGCGATACGCGTTGCTGGATGACCTGTGCTTTTGTGCAAAGAACCTCTATAACTCAGGTCTTTATGAAGTAAGGCAACACTACTTTGAAACGAAGAAGTTTCTGAACTGTAACTCACTTGATAAGAAGTTTAATACAGAAAAGAAGGAAGAATACTACGCCTTACCGACCAAGGTTTCTCAGCAGGTGTTACGGTCTATTGACAGGAACTTTAAAGGCTTCTTTGGGTCTCTAAAGTCAGAGAAGGCAAAGGGCAAAAAGAAGTCAATTCCTGATTATCTTGACAAGGTTAAGGGAAGATTCACAGCGACCTTCACCATTCAGGCAATATCCAAGAAAGGACTCAACAAGGGAGTTATTAAGCTTTCTGGTGTGGATTGTGAATTTAAAACCAAGGTTAATCCACTTTGTATTGACCAAGCAAGAGTCGTTCCTAGAAACGGGTATTACAAGGTTGAGGTGGTTTACACCGTCACGGAAAAACCGAAGAAGAAGGATAATGGGCGGTATGCGGCAATTGACCTTGGCGTGAACAACCTTGCCACTGTTTCTTCTAATGTGGTAAAACCATACATTGTCAACGGCCGGCCACTTAAATCCATAAACCAATACGCCAACAAGAAAGCAGCACAACTTCAACAGGAAATAGACACCACAAAGGAGGGAAACGGGAAGAATAACCTAATAGAGCAAAAACACAAAATTTTTCACAAGCGAGATAACAAGGTAAACAATTATCTTCACAAGGCAAGCCGATTTATTGTTAATCAATTAGTTTCCAATGAAATACATACTCTGATCGTTGGGAAGAACAACGACTGGAAACAAGAGACAAATATCGGCAGGCGTAACAACCAAAACTTTGTGGAGATACCACATTCTCGTTTCATCGACATGCTTACGTATAAGTGTAACCTAGAAGGAATAAATGTAGTTATAACCGAAGAGAGTTATACCTCAAAATGTTCTTTCTTGGACAACGAAAAGATATGTAAGCATGCCGATGGTGAATACGCAGGAAAGCGAATCAAACGTGGTCTGTTTAGAAGCGCAAGCGGTAAGCTAATCAACGCAGACCTGAACGGTTCGCTTAATATACTAAGAAAAGTAATTGGGGAATTTAAGTACTCAATAAAGGTGTGTAGTACGCCACTGGTAGAGACTATGTTTGATACCAGAAAACTAACATTTCATCAATTTGCATGATTTTTAGTAACTATCTAAAGTCTTTCTTCAATTCTCTTGAATAAGTTGAATCTCACATAAATTTTGCGTCAGGAACATATTTCTTCAAGAAGTCCTTAACAACCTTGTCAATCTTTCGTTGATTCTTCCTATAAGTCTCCCTGTTGCAAAAACCTATTAAAACACCATGAGCAACATCAACAAAATCGTTTCCATCAGACACTGCAATTCCTATATCCTCATTGCCCGCTTTCAAGAAATAACAATGATTGAAAGGAGAGTAAAACAGCTCATATTCTGAATTCCTTGTGGCTTTCAATTTAAGCTTTCCAAGACGTTTCAAGTCTTTGACAAGCTTCTTCAAGTCTTCTGGATCTGGTTCAATTGTGTTCATGATAGTTTCGTTGGTGGCTGGATTCGATTATGCACACTCTCCAACTCTTGTCAAGGAAAATTTTGAGAGAATTCCAACTTTGTCTCATATCTGATGAAAATGTCCAAGAATTTGAGCATATTTGAAACAAAAAGAAGGACTCCAGAATTTTGCTCCAGAGCCCTTCTCAGATTATGATAAGAAATTAACAATAAAACATACCCGATAATGCTCAAGAAGCATATATTCGGGTATTATCTGTGCATAGAGTTCGCCAACGACTTCCACGTGTGCGCGTGGAACTGGCCTTCTCTAATACACAGATTGGAATACCTTAACTTAATTTAAGGTAGCAGATGGATGAGGGCATATTTCTCTCGTCCATCTTTTTTATTATACCACATTTCTTGTGCAGTTAAGTGGATAGTTCCCCAATTATTCCACGAAACAGCTCGTTGTTGCTTTTTGTCACTGAAAACAAATCTGAAAGAAATTCATTGCGCTTATCATCAGTATCTGCATATGTTTCAATGTTCCTTATAAAGAGCTTTGTTACAGTTCTATGTTCAAAAACATCCCTAAACGCACTTCTTATGTTGTTCACATTTTGATTGATAACTTCCAGATCAAGAGACTTCATTATCCCATCTTTATCATCTCTCAAAATCAAATCCTTAAAATTTGTTCTCATGCCATAGCAAAAAATTGACCACAACAACAATAACCTGTTAGACGCTGAAAGCTTGTTAAGAAGTCCTTCCCAACCAATGTCACCATTCTTATATTTCTCCCACAGGTCAGTACGGCCAAATCTGTACGACAATATATCCTCTAACAAGACTTCAACAAAGTTTTTCTTCTTTACCCTCCTATCACTTTTAGAATTTGAATCGTATTTCCCACGCCTCTTATAGGTTGCATAAGCTTCGTTGAACATAGCTTCCATTTCATAATCTTTGATGTGAACTACCGCCACCCTGAAGGGAGGCAGCTTTATGCGTGGTTTTCTGTAATCCGCTATTATGTATCTCAAGAGTTTGTCAGGTAACTTCTGAGACTTCTTTATCATCTCCGTAAAATCCTTCATCATAATCTCCCTGCCATTGTGTTTGATTGTAGATGTCCAATCCTTCGAATCTGCTTCATGTCTTATATGTGATTCCATCGAGTTGATCCAATCTGCAATAATCTTGTTAGCTACTTTCCTGATTTCTCCCCTCGTTGAATTGTACCTCTCATCTAATCTTTCAACCTCTTTCCTCTTCCAATATTCTTCAGGTGTCTCCATCTCCCTCGACTCCAAGATCCATTCTATGAATTCATCATAAGCCTCTTGCTGACTACTCTGCATCCCCCATATTTAGAAATCTTCAATCCCCTCTTCCACCCATCTTTCAACTTTCCAAACATTTTCCTTGACAAAGAGACAATCCTGTGATATGGTTGCCTCGTTAAATCTCTTAAACAATCTAATTCATCACAACTATGACAGGTATTACTGTAACAATTAAGGGGACCATGGTCAAGTCATTTCATAAGTTGACCCATGACTATGTGTTGTTCACAATATATGTTGAAAACGGTCGTCCACAAGACCGCATTCAAACAACGTGTAAAGTCCGTCTCTATAAATTCAAACTCGGAGAGTTCTTTCAAGAGGAACCTCAATGCGATGGTTATACTTACGGAGTTTTAGATATGCTGGATGCTATCACTAAAAAGTATTGGGCTTTACACCTCATAGACCTTTCATGGAAGATGCAACAAGAAAATCTTGAAGAGTTTGAAGAGGAACATCAGATATGAAAGAGGATATTAAAAACAGTGAAATGGAACCGCACACCATTTTAGAATGTTATGTCTACCGTGCCCAAAATGAACCTTGGAGGTGGTTCGAATATAGTATAGACCATGGGAAGATGGTTGAAGTTGATCCGCCAACAATATCCGATGAATTGAAGGACGAGATAGAATCATTTTGCAATCTTATTAAGGAAACAGATTTTTGGAAGGAGAAATGTTTTGCATCTTTCATTCAACTTACCTGTATTCTTGAAGAAGAAGCTGTGGTGTCCGCAAAAACCAGCAAGAACGAATTTGCTTTAGGCGGCAAAACAGATGAGCTTCAATATTATAATTGGTATAAGGGCCACAGTATTTTCAAAGGAAAGAGATTAGGAGATGAAAACGATTTAGAGTCTTGTCCAATAGAATCCAGCCTGTCAATTCAAAAGATTGTTGATTCTGTAGAGAAATCAAATTTAAGGAATAGAATTGGAGGTATTTCTTTTTGGAAAAAGGATAGAGAGCTTGTCATTGTTGAATTTTTGAGTTTGTGATTTTTTTTCTTGACAAATTTAGAAAAATTTGTCTTAATCATCTTGCCATGAAACATAACACAAGACAACTCACAATCGTCACCCGAATCAACAAAGAACACGGATTTAATGGTGAAAGGTTCTTATTTATAACAAAACTTCAAGACGACAAGTTTGAAACAGTTGCAAGAATGAATTTGCAACTGAAAGAAAACGAGTTTGTTCCATTGGATGAAGATGCTTTCTCCGAATTTGAATGCGCACAAAATGACAAAATTGACACGATTCTCATGGTCGTTGGCATGACAAAAGAAGAAATTATGAAAGCTTCTTTTGAGATGTTCAAACTTCACGAGGAGCTTGAGTTTATTGAAACCACCTATTCGTCTATTCCAACGCCAATTATCACAAAAATCACAACTAACAAATCATGAAAGAAGAGGTAACACACCATGAAAAAGAAATCTATCAATGTCAATCTCGGAACTAACTTAAATGAGGCAGATGCATGGGTAGAAGCATTAGTAGACAATGCAGTAGAAGAAATAGAAGATAGCCAAGTGTTTTCAGGAAAAGAGATAGGGTAAGAAATTTAAGTTTACGATTGATTTGTGAACTAATTGCCATAATTTTTGATAAAACTGTGATATAATAGTTACTAAAAGTCATGAAAATTGATGAAATGTTAGTTTTCTGACATCAAACATACATCAAATAGAATTGAATATATGAAGACAAAGAAGAGAGAAATAGTACTGAGTACTGAACCAGTGAATGGGACTAATAACTGTGTTAAGGCTAGATTAGAAGTGAATATACTTGGGGAAGAGGGAGAGAAACTTACTAGTCTAATGGATTACAGCAGTGTTATGGAATTTGACTGGGAGGATAGTGATATGAAGTATAAATGGACTAATCGAGAGGATGGATTAGTATTTGAGGGAATAGTGTTAGCCATACTCAAAATAATTGGTCAGGACTCCGGGGAGCTTTATGCCATGATAGAACAAATCTGGGAAACTAAGAAGCCCATGTTTTTGGAAGAGACCTTCACTGCTGAGATTTATCGCTAATATGAGCACAAAACTAATAATGGCTAAGGTTAGTCCTAAGGGAGTATCAGAGGACTCCAATAGTGTAAAGTTTATCATAGCTAGATTTGTCTCCCCAACAGGGAGCTTTATCCCTTATGTGGCAGAATTGTATTTTTCTTCTCTTTTCATTCTTTGTCTTCGTTTTTTAGCAAGATTTTCCATACCTTCATCTGTATCCTCTGCATCAATAACCTTTTGAAATTTATTGAACATTTCTCTTGCGTTTTTATCTGCTTTATATATTTCTTTTCTTACATAATCGTTGTACCATCTAGCTTCATGACTTCTATCTATATAAGTATTTCTGTCGATGATTTCTAGGACTGCTTCTAAATCATTATCAACAGCATGGTATGTTTTAACAACTTCTGCCGCTTCCTTTTTTGTTATTTTATCATAACCTTTTTCCTTGTAAATTGATGTGAGATATTCAATCAAAGCCATCAGCCTGTTGTAACGTTTTGCGTAATTCACAAGTTTCACATTCTTGTCTGCTTCTTGTGTAAACTGTATATATTTTTGATAAGACGATAAAGCTTTGGTTAAATCTGTGTCACCATAAAGCTTATCTTCTGCTGTATTGTTTCCCTGAGAATTATTCTTTAACTCTTTCTTTCTAAAAGAATCCATTGTCGCCTCAACCAAACTCTCCCGCTTCCTCCCTAAAGACTCTTTAAAAGCTTCCCTCAAAACACTGTGCCCTTTAATGATTCTTGTTTTCATTGTTATGGTTATTTAATAGGCAAGTTTTTTTTGCTCAACATTTTATCAATTTTATCATTTATAATTCAGTCTTCTTGTCATTTCTTATCATTCATAGAATAATCACAATAATTATTCCAACGGCCTTTTAATTCATTCTGGCACTCCTCCATACCGTCCACAACTTCGAGTCTGAAATCATCCTCATCAACTATCCCCCAAGGGAATCTCTTATTTTCCTCTTCCCAATGTTCTTTACAAATTTCATTTTCGATTTCTTCCCAATTGTCTTCTAGGATTTTAAGAGCTTTTCCGTAATCCTTTAACTCCAATCCTCTTCCATCGGTATAACCAAGTCTTTTTGCTAAAGCTTCCTCACAATAATAACAACATAATTCATAAAGCGTTTCAAAATCTTCTAAATGTTCCCAATAGTCTTCTTCTTCGTTCATCTAAACTCATTATAACACAAAAACATTGGCTCTTCCCCGCCATAGTGTTTGATTTGCTTGCAAGAAAGATGGTGGATGAAATAAAAAAGACGAGAAGAACTGTTTAAAGTAGATTGAAACTAAAATTCACCCGCCTATCCGAAACTCCTTTGGGAACCAACAATATTTTCAACAGGGAACTTCAATTCATTTTCAATAATCACTTTCAAAATTTTCCAGATTTTTTTTGCAGAATTTTTTCAGGAAATTTTTATAAGGAAAATTTTACAAGGAAAATTTTTGTATTAAGCCCCATTCAGTGAAACATGCAAGCACCCGGAGAAAAGCATTTTTTAATAGAGATTTTAATAACAGAAAAATTGTTATATAGAAGTCTCTAACAAATAGAGCAGGCCTGAAATAACAATTAGAGGGTAAAATGAAGGGGACTTGCATTTAATTTGCAAGTCCCCTGAAAGAGAGAAGTTGGAAGTTATGGAAAGTTAGGCGTGGACAAACTGACGCAAGGAAGAGAGCTTGTCAAGTGTGTATTGCCATGCTTTTAAAGTGTCCATTAGTTAATTTGAAAGGTAATTACAGTTGAGCCTTCAGGAAGTCAAGGCATTCATTTAACTTGACACCTTTCTTCTTTAAGGAGGAACATGACATCCTGAATATATGGGTCGCGCTCACTTGCTGAACCGCTATTGTCTCGTAGGAGTAAAGCCGTGCCAATTGCAGGTTGAGGAAAGTTAGCAGCCTTCAAGAAGTCTTCAAGTATTTCAGTTTTTCCGGGGTAACGGTTGACCGTAAACTCATGATAACAATTATAATTTCCACGTTCAACTTCAACCTTTTTATAAGTTATCATATCGTTATTCTTAGAGGCTTCAATCATATCTTGAAGTTCAGCCGGAGTTATCTCTTGAACATGAGCGAACCAAGTATAGCGATAGTCTTCAAGAGTCTTTATATGGTGATACTTTTCCATGATGTTTTAATGGGTTAGTTTGTTTACAGTTGAGCTTTTAAGAAGTCAAGGCATTCATTTATTTCAACGCCTTGAGAAGCGCGAATCTGCAAGAAAAATCTTTTGTTATTTGAAAATAGTTTGTAGAAGTAGGAGATAAAAGCTTCCCCGTTTCAGTCCATCTTGCATTATACACCTTTTAATACCTCCTGTCAAGATTAAATTCATCTAAAATGAATTATTTTTTTTCGTGAATAACAGTTATTGAAACGAGGGTAAAAGAATCCCGCAAGACCGTTGCAAGCCTTGCGGGAATCGTGAATCAGGCTTCTATCATGAAGCTATCCAAATCAGCCTTGGCAAATACTTTCGCAAACTGTGAAACGTAGTACTTTTCAAGCAACTCTTTAATACGTTGCTCAAATAACTCTTTATTCTCTTCAAGGGAATTGCCGTCATCATAGGATTTGTATGCAGCATCATTTGAGATTTCAAGGGAGCTTCCTCCAAACTTTGCCAACATCAAGCTAGAATGCTCACCCTCAAAGGAAACATAGTACCTTGTAGGTATGCTATCGACTTGAGAAAAAGCGCGCGTCAAGCTGTCAATGGTGCAAGCTAAACGAAGTACAAGCCAAAATTCATTCGAATCTGCGAAGTCATACCGGCCATAATTTCCTTTTTCATCCTTTTTGTTATAGTTTAAGTACCCCTTGACCTTGGCAAGCTCTTTCATCTGATTTGCAAAGCAGATACCATCAGAGAAACGCACGGGGATTTTCAGAGCAAAGTACCCGTTAATAGAAGTTGCAAGTATATCTTCAATCTGCCATGTGTATTTTCCATCAAAGATTTGAGCAGACTTCCATTGTCCATGTTCAAAGTTCGTTTGCAAGGCTTCTTTCCGGCCCTTGCGGATAGATTGCAAAAGCTCCTTGTCTTTCACACTCTGATTCTTTAATTGCAAATTGCCCTTGGGAGTAGAGACAGATAAAAATTCACCGGTAATTTCTCCGAGTTCGTCTGTGATTTGATACGCCACTTTGCATGGCAGGAGATTTTCGTCGAAGCTCTCAACATATAATCTACGAGGTGTAACTGTGTATTTCATGGTGTGAATAAGTTAGTTGTTTTAAGTTGTCTTGAAGCCCCATTGCCTCTTGACGCTTCCATATATAGCATAAGTTGGCAGGTATTGCAAGAAAAAAAAGTTACATTATGACAATTTATTTTTTTAGAGCCCGCAAATAACAGTTATTCAGAAAAAGTTTGCAATAAATGAATTTAATCTTGACAAGAGCCATGCAAAGGTGTATAATCAGAGACTGGACTAAAGGGGAAGTCTTTTGTGCGGGTACTGTGAAAAATATTTTTCAATAACAGAATTTTTTCTTGCAATCGTGAATGAAATGTGATATATAGTAATCGTCAAGAGCAACAAGGGAGTTGCAAAGACACCTGAAACAACTAACACACCAAACAGCCATGAAAAAGACACACACCATCGAAACTGTGACTAACTACTACAACGAGGAATTCCGCGCGTTGAAGGTCACTGAAAGCGAGTACAACAAGGTATTTGATGCTCGTACAGATGAGTTTGACTACACTTGGGAGAGCACCCCAGGAGCCAATAAAAACGAGTACAAAGACATTTTGCATATCGTTGCACAACTTCCCAAGCCAGAAGAGAGGATTGAAAGCTTCCTTGCAAAGATACTTGGAAACAAGGCAGCCAAACTTGCTTTGTCTTGTGCGTACAAGGAAGCCACAATGCACTACCTGGAAGAGGTCACTGAGCTGGTAATCGTTCGCATTGTCTGCGACAAGGAGTACAAGGCAAAGGCAGCATAAATCACTTTCAACCCTTGGCAGGCATGAAAAGCAACGTAAAAGTAAAGGGTACTCTTGAGGGCTTTCATTTCAAGGGAGACATTCTGACAGCTTGTATGCACTTGAATATATATGTTAATAAGAACGTATATTTTGGACATGAATTTGTGTACTTCACTTTCGACAAGACCTCTGAAAAGCTTGACTTCATTTATGCACCAGGCAAGACAGCGGAAAAGGCAGGTGAAGTGATTGCCAATTATTGCAAGTATGTTTACAGCATATTTGAAAAGCTTGGCAAGGATATTGCAAGCAAGTATGTTTTCAAGACTGATGCAAGTGTCCTGAAAGGAGTTTACAAGGATGCTGGCAATGTTCATGAAGACACAATAAAGGGTGTCCGCGTG
>CANQOR010000017.1 GCA_947625535.1 uncultured Bacilli bacterium | reverse complement strand
TTTTTCTATATGTTTTTATTGCAAGATTTATTTTCATTTCTTTTTTATTAACTGAAATTTAACTTTTCAATTGAAGAGGAGATAAATACTAGTAATTAGTATTTTTTTCTTGATAAAAATGTGATAAAATAAAGGCACTCAAGATTATGAAAGGTGGAAAAGTTATGAGAATCTATAATCCTTTGACAGACAAAGTAGAAGAGTTTGTACCAATTAAAGAAGGAAAAGTAACGATGTATGTATGTGGACCAACAGTATATAACTATGTTCATATTGGTAATATGCGTCCTGTTATGACTTTTGATATGGTATATAATTATTTTAAGTATTTAGGTTATGAGGTGACTTATGCATCTAATTTTACTGATGTAAATCCTAAGATTATTAATGCAGCTAAAGAGTTAGGTATTACAGAAAGAGAAGTTGCAGATAAGTTTATTAAAGCATACTTAAATGATTTGGAGTCTTATAACTGTTCTACTATAGATTATCGACCTAGAGTAATAGAACATATGGATCATATATATGATTTTATTACGAAGTTAATTGAGAAAGATATGGCTTATGAAGTAGATGGAGATGTTTACTTTAGAGTTAATAAAATAAAAGATTATGGTATTTTATCTAATCAAGATAAAGAAGAATTAATTGCTGGAGCAAGAGTTGAAGTAGATGAAAAGAAAGAAAGTCCTTTAGATTTTGCTTTATGGCGTAAGACAACAGAAGGGGAACAATTTGATTCACCTTGGGGTAAAGGTATACCTGGATGGCATACAGAATGTGTTGTTATGATAAATAGTTTATTTGGGGAAAAGATAGATATTCATGGAGGAGGAGTAGATTTAAAATTCCCACATCATGAAAATGAAATAGCTCAAAGTATGGCTTTAAATAATACTCATTTAGCTAATTACTGGATGCATAATGGGCATATTAATATAGATGGTGAAAAGATGAGTAAATCATTAGGTAACTTTATCTTAGCTAAAGATTTTGTTAAATTACATAGTCCAAATGTTATTAAAATAGCTTTATTTAAAACACATTATCGTTTGCCTTTAAATTTAACTGATGATTTATTTAATGAAGCAGTAATTGTTGATAAAAAGATATATGATGCTTTAAGACAAGCTAATTTAAAGATTCAAACAGAAAATATTGAAGTAGGTAAAGTATTAAAAGATGAAAAGATTAATCAAATAATGGATGAAGATTTTAATACACCTAATTTAATTACTTACTTAAATGATTTAATTAAAGAACTTAATGGAGCTTTAAGAAATAATGGTAATATTGGTGAAGTATTTGATAAAATTAATTTAGTTAATAAAATATTAGGACTTAAATATGATTTACCAACTATGAGTAAAGAAGATATTAAATTATATAATGAATGGAATGAATATCGTAAGAATAAAGATTTTGAAAATGCTGATCGTTTAAGAGCAATATTAGTAGATAAAAATATTATTTAGAGGTGAATTTATTTGGAGAATATAACTTTGTATTTATTAGCATTAATATTACCACTTATAGCAAGTATTAATATTAATACAGTTTATACGAAATATAAAAGTATAAGTAATAAGAAAAAAATTAGTGGGTTTGAAGCAGCGAGAAAGATACTTGATGAAAATGGTTTAAAAGATATGTATATTGTTGAAGTAAGAGGAGAATTAAGTGATCATTATGATTCATCACAGAAAGTAGTAAGATTATCATCTTCAGTATTTCATGGTGAATCAGTAGCTGCTGTGGCTATTGCAGCACATGAATGTGGTCATGCTATTCAAGATAAAGAAGATTATACTTGGATGAGATTTAGAGCAGCAATATTTCCAATTGTTAATTTTGGTACTTATATGGCTTATATACTATTGTTTATTAGTTTACTTTTACAAATAGTAGACTTATTAATGATAGCGGTTGTTATAGTATTTTTAAGTTTAATATTTCAATTAGTTACATTACCAGTTGAATTTGATGCTAGTAAAAGAGCTTTAAAAATGTTAACTAAATATAATTTAGTTAGTAAAGAAGAACATGAAGGTAGTGAAAAAGTATTAAAAGCGGCAGCTTTAACTTATGTAGCTTCAGTATTATCTTCAATACTTAATTTAATTAGATTACTTAGTTTATATTCAGATGATAGATAAAAATTGTAAAGATAAATAAAGAATTATTTATCTTTTTTTGGTTAATGATATAATTAAGGTATATATAGAGGTGTTAAAATGGATATTATAGGTAAGAAAAGAAGAGATACTTCAGCGAACTACTTTTATGGTGTAAATGTTAATGATAAAGAAGCAGTTAGAGTAGAATATGAAAGATTAAGAAAGAAACATCGTAATATAACGATTATGGTTATTATTGTTTTATTTGCTTTAAGTTTAGTTATTGTTGATTTCTGTCGTGTTAATTACTTAGGTGGCAAACCTTTATTTGCAATATCTAAAAGAGTTGAACGTGGTACTTTGTTTACGGGTTTAGGTTATAAAGTTTTATATTGTCAAAATGGTGAAAGATATATAGGCTCAGTCTTATATAAAAGTTGTGATCAATTTGATGAAAGAACATTTGCTAATGTTATGTATGAAAAGATTATTAAATATGCCGAAGATACTAAAGCTTTAGATCGTAGTAAATTAGATAAATTTGAAATAACTAATATTGCTTATGATGAAGAAAATGAAGAAGATGGTGGAGATTATATAGTTGATATAGCATTTACTTGTAAAGATGGTAGTGATAAATGTTTTAAAACAGAAAAAGAATATAATGATCCATTAAATATTAAAGTGTATATAAGATTAAATAGATATAATGAAATATATGCAATGACACCATTTAAAACTAGTGGTACTTACTATGATAGTTTAAAAGAGAATTATACACCTAAGATATTAGAATATTTAAAGAGTAATGGTAAAGTTATAGAAGATAATTTAAGTTATGTAGATATTAATTTAGTAGAGAATCATGGTAAATATAAATTTAGAGGAACGACATATGCTGATTCTTATATGGTAGAAATAAATTATACATGTAATGATTCTTCTAATACTTGTATAGAAGCTAGTGGTAAAGAGGACTTAGTTGGTGATTTTAGTAATTTAACTTTCTATATGTCGATGTTTTTAGATGAGAACGATAATATTTTATTAATGGGACCAAAAGAATATTTTGAATTATAATTAAAGAAATGAGTTGAATATATGAAATTTGTTGAAAATTTAACAAAAGAAGAATATATGAAGTTTTTTAATAGTTTTCCTTATAGTCATTTTTTGCAATCTCATGCTTGGGGAGAAGCTATTAAAGAAACAAGGGGTAAAGTACCATGTTATGTGGGACTTAAAGATGAAAAAGGCAAGTTAGTAGCAGCAGCTTTATTACTAAGAAAAGATATGCCTTTAGGTTTATGTTACTATTATTGTTCTAGAGGATACTTAATTGATTTTAAAGATAAAGATTTAGTTAAAACTTTTACTGAAGAAATGAAAAAGTATTTAAAAAGAACTAATGGTATTTATGTTAAGATAAATCCTGAAATAATGTATCAAGAAATAGATAAAGATGGTAATAGAGTACCTGATGGTAAGAATAATATAGATATATATAATAATTTACTTAATTTAGGTTATAAACATAAAGGGTTTGTTAAATTATATGAAAATAATGAACCTAGGTATACTTTTAGAAGATATTTTGAACAATATGAAAGTATGGATGATATTAAGAAAAGTATATCTAAGACTTTTATGCAAACAGTGCATCGTAGTTATTCTTATGATTTAAAGATTAATTTTGATAGTAATGTAGATCATTTCTTTGAACTTAATAAATCTAATGCTAGTAAAGATGGATTTGTACAATATTCAGATGATTTTTATAAAGCTTTATATAAACATGGTAAAGAAGAAGGTAATGTGTTAGTATTTGATGTAACTGCGAATGGTAAGAAGTTATATAATGATACTAAGAAAGCTTTAGATCAAATAAATGAAGATTTTGAAAATGGTAAAATTACTAAGAAACAAAAACCAGATGCTTTAGATAAAGTTAAAAGATTAGAAAAAGAATTAGAAATGTTTGAACCATATAAAAATGAAGATGATATGGTTATATGTTCATTAATTAATGGTATAGCTAATGATATGATGTGGACAATGTATATAGGTAATAATAAATTAGGTGAAGATTTATTTGCTGTTAATAGAATTTATTATGAAACTATTCAATATTGTTTTGAACATAAATATCGTTTCTTAGATTTATATGGAACAGTAGGAGATCCTAATACAAAATTCCGTAACCTAGGTGGATTACATGCTTATAAAAAGAAATATGGAGATACTTTTATAGAATTTATAGGAGAATTTGATTTAGTTAATAAACCAATATGGTATTTAGTATTACCTATTTTATTAAAAGTTTATCGTACATTAAAAAAATAAGACCTGATGGTCTTTTTTTTATAAATTTTTTTGCTAAAAATGTAGCAAAATTTGTTGAATTAAACAATATGATTTATTATAATATCATTAGTTGAGAAGTATGGGAGGTTTTTATATGAAATGCAGTAAAAGAGTACTAAATTTATTAGTATTATTTTTATCTATTTTAATGGTAAATGTTAATGCTCAAAGTTTAGTAAATCAAAGCAGTTATGATGTTAAGAAAGGGGAAGAACTTACAGTATTTGTTGATTTGGATCCAAATAATAATAACAAATACAATTATTCAGCTTTATTAAGTTATGATAATAATGTTTTAGAAGTACTTAATGAAGATAGTTTTATTAACGATAATAGTAACGCTAATAGCTTGAGTGAAGTTAGTTATGAAAAAGATAATAAAAAGTTTGTTTTAGTAACAACTTCTGATAGTGCTACTAAAGATGTTATTGAAATTAAATTTAAAGTTAAAAAAGATGTTAATGTTAAAGAAACAGAAGTTAATTTAACTGATGTAGTTTCTAAAGTAGATGATAAAGAAACTAAATTAGATAATATTAAATTTAATGTAGTAATAACTGATGTTAAAGAAAGTAGTAATACATTACCTATAGTACTAGGTGTTATAGCTGGTATAGGTCTTATTGTATTAGTTCTTTATAATGTTAAATTTGCTAAAGCTAAAGATAGAAAGAAAGTAAATATTACTTTAGGAGTAGCTATCTTAGTATTTGCTTTAGGTTCATTAATCTTTACTTTAATTAAAAATAATGATAAAGAAGATAAAGTTAATTATAATTTAGATTTAATTAATGTTGTTTCTGATAATAAAGAACCAGAAGAGGAAGAAGAAAAACCTAATAACAACGAAAAACCTAATAATAATCAAAAACCAAATAATAATGAAAATACTGATAATAATGAAAAACCTAATACTGGGGATGAAAGTGAAACAGGTGGTTCTAGTGGTTCAGAAGAACCAGTGGATCCTAGTGTACCAGTTAAAAAAGAAGTTAGAGTATTAAGTGCTATACCTAGTACTTATTATCCTACTAAGGGTGAAGTAATCAGTTTAACTTTTAATATTTTAAATACTTATGGAGAAGATGTTAAATCTTTAGTTATTAATGGTAATGAATACTTAGTAACTAAGGGTGAAGATGGTAAATATAGTACTAGTTATACTGTAAAAGATAATAGTGGAATAGATGAAATTAATATTTCAGAAATAGTTCTTACTGATAATAAAGTAGAAACTAGTTATACAGCTAGTGTAGATGTATTAAAAGATAAACCTTCTATAAATGAATTTAAATTTGATGATAGTAATAATAAAGTATCATTTAATGTTTTAGGTAATGAATCATTACTTAAAGGTACTTTAAAAGTACTTAATCAAAATAATGAAGTAGTCTTTACTAAAGAAGTTAAAGATGGTAAGAATGATATTACTTTAGATATACCTAGTAATGGTAATTATAATATTCAAGTAGAATTAGAATATGATTTAGATAGTAATGAATTAAATAGTATTACTGGGGATAAGAATCAAGATAAAGAAACTATTAAACAAAGTGTTGATGTAGTAGTTGATTATCAATTAACATTTAAAGATACTAAAGTAGTTAATGTTAATGCTGATAGTAAGAAAGTTACTTTAGAATTTAATAGTACTAATGTATCTAAGTATGGGGTTTCTAAAGTAGTTATTGATGGTAAAGAATATGAAGTAACTAGAGATGGTGATAAATATACTGTTGTAGTTCCTTTAGAAAATACTAATAAAAGAACATTACATATTGAAGGATTAGTTTTAGAAAATAATAAAGCTTTAAGTGATGGAGTTAATGCTTCATTTGATATATTTAAAACTAAACCTACTATGAGTGATGTTAATATAGAATTAAATGATAATAAAGCAGTTGTTAATTATAAATTTACTGATCCAGATAAAGTAATAACTAAACAATATGCAGTATTAAAAGATAAAAATGGTAATATTGTAGAGACTAAAGAAATGTCTCCAGTAGCTACTGGTATTACTTTTGATAATGTAGTTAAAGCTGGTAAATATACTGTTTCATTATGTGCTGATTATGACTTAGTAGATGGTAAAACTCATCTACAAGAAGAATTAGTTACAGGGGAATTTACTATAGAATTAAAACTTAAAGTAGTTTCAGTAGAAGTTAATTACTATCCTAACAAGAATAATGATATAGTAGTTCAATATACTGTAGATACTAATGCTATAGAAAATATTTCAAGCTTTACTGTTAATGGTCATGAATATACTGCTTCATTACCTGAAGGTAATAAGTATATGATTACATTACCAGGTTATGATGAAGCTGGGGTTAAAGATATTAATTTAACTAGTGTTAAAGTGGGCGATACTGTAGTAGAGGTTAATTTAAATACACAAGTTGATGTCTTAAAAGATGCTCCTACTATGGATTCACCAATCTTTGATGATGAAAGTGAAATTCCTACATTATCATTTAATTTAAATGATAAAGATAAAGCATTCATTAGTGGTAAGATAATTATTACTAATCAATTAGGGGAAAAAGTAAAAGAAATTAATATTAATAAAGATAGTAGTACTTATGAAATAGATGGTTTAAAAGAAAATGAAATCTATAGTTATGTTATTGAAGTATCTTATGATTTAGATACAGATAAATTAAATAAGGTAACTGATGAACAAAATGAATATACTACTAATCTATTAAATGGATATCTAGAAGTTGTACATGATTATAATTTTGAATTTAAAGATTTACATATTACTAATATAAGTAAGAAAGATAAAGAAGTTACATTACAATTTACTAGTACTAATGCAACATTATTTAATATTGATAGAGTAACTATTAATGGAACTGATTATAGTGTTACTAGAGAAGGTAATTTATATACTGTTAAAGTTGTATTAGATGATACTACTGAAACTAAGTTAACTCTTACTAATGTAGTATTAAGAAATGGACATTCTTTTGAAATTACAGAGAATAATGAATGTGTAGTATTTAAGAATGCTCCTACTGTAAAAGATTTATATTTAAGTAATGATAATGCTAATACATTAAAAGCAACATTTAAACTAATTGATGAATCTAAGACTGTTACGAAGTTAGTAGCTAAATTAAGAGATAGTTTAGGTAATGAATTAGATTCTAAAGATTTAGATTTAAATGCTCGTGAAGTAACATTTACTGACTTAGAAGTTGGAGAATACCAAGTAGTTATTCTAGCTGATTATGACTTAGTAGATGGTAATGTTTATAATTCACAAGCTTTAGCTAATGATAGATTACATGTTAAAGTTATATTAGAATCATTAACATCTAAGATAAATAATAAATATAATGATCATCGTAATGCATTAGCTAGTGAAAAAGAAAATAAACAAAATTCTATTTTAACTTATGTTATTAAAGCTAATACAAAAGAAGATGTTAAATCTTTAGTTATTAATGGTAAAACTTATAATGCTACTAAGATAGATACTGATATTTATCAAGTAAGTTATAAAGTACAAGATAACTATGGTAAAGAAACTATTACTGTAGAAAAGATTATCTATGATACTGAAGAATATGAAATTACAGAAACTAATGATTATATTAAAACAACAGTAGAAGTTGAAGTATTAAAGAAAAAACCTTATGTAACTAATTATTTATCTGTATCTGATTATAAAAATCATACTTTAATATTTAATTTTGATTTAAATGATCCAGATGGAGCTTTAGTTAAAGATAGTGATGGTAACTTGGTTCAAGCTTATGCAACATATGCTGGAGCTAATGGACAAAGTGTTAATGTTAAAGTTGGTCATAATGAAGTTAAATTTACTAATGTTCAAGAACTTGTAATGCGTAGATTTAATGTATTTGCTACTTATGATTTAGATAGTGTTATTAATGGTGATAATTACTATGATAAAACAACTGTTACTAGTATTATTGCTATGTTAATACCTCCTACTACAGTTAATGTTCATGAAATTAAAACTTATAATAATGGTGTTCTTACTAAATACTTTGATAAAGGTTTAAATGTTACTGTAACATTTAAAGCTACTTCTGTACATCAAGATTTAGATGGTAAAGATTCTATTTATCCTCCTAAATATGTTTTAGTAAATGGAGAACAATATGAACTAACACAAAATGGTGATGAATATACTTTTGTTTTACCAGGTTATGAAGATGCTGGAGAACAAACTATTCAAATAGATGGTGTAATTCTAACTAATAATGAAGAAATTGAAATAACAGAAAATAATACTGTTACAATTGATGTTTTAAAAGATGAAGTATCTATTAGTGACTTCTATTATACTGAAGATGATAATGATGAAGAAGAAACTGAAGTAACAGTTAAATTTAATGTTAATGATAATGATAGAGCTTTATTAAATAGTAAAATTACTATTGTAGATAGTAATGGTAAAGAAGTAAGTATTGATGTTAATACTATTAAACAAGGTGAAAATACTATTACATTTAAAGCTGTATCTAAAAATACTTATACATTTAAAGTAGTTGCTACTTATGATAGAGATTCTTTAGAAGGTAATGAAAATATAGTTAATGATAAAGTATTATTAAATCAAGAAATTAAAGTACTTAAGAAATCTGATTATAAATTAAGTGTTAAAGATTTATCTTTAGTATCTATTGATTTAGATAATAGAAAAGCTTTATTAAAATTTAATGTACATAATGAATCTTTATATGATTTAGTATATGTAACTATTAATGGTAATAAATATAATGTTAGACCTGAAAGTGTAGAATTAGATAATACTACTAATGATATGAATTACTTAGCAGATATTGATATTCCTAATGATCAAAGATATGAAGTTGTACTAGAAAATGTCATACTTGAAAATGAAAAGAATTTTGAAGTAAATGAAAAACTAGTATTATTTAAGAATAAACCAGTAATAGATAATTTATACTTATCTTATGATAAAGGCGGAAATTTAAAAGCAACATATAGAGTTACAGATAGTGATAATACATTACTTAACTTATATGCAGTATTAAAAGAAACAGAAACTGGTAAAGTATTAGATACAAAGATATTAGATACTAGTGCTAGAGAAGTATCATTCTCAGTAGTTAATGCACAAGAATATACTATTGAAATTGGTGCTAACTATAATTTATTAGATGGTGAAAGTCATGCTAATGAAGTTATGGCATTTGATAGTTTAGTAGTAGAACCTAGTGTAGTAATATCTTTAGATAGTATGTCTAAGAATTATCCTAATAAAGGAGAAACTATTGATATCTTATATAACATTAAATCTAATACTAATGAACAAGTTACTAGTTTAGTAATAGATGATGTTGTTTATAATGTTTCATATGTTTCTATGGGATTATATAAATTAACATATACTGTTCCTTTAGAAGCTGGTGTTACTAGTTTAAAAATAACTAAAGTTAACTTTGTTAATGAAGTTGCTGATATATCAGAAGATCCATTTATAACAAAAATTGATGTTTTAAAAACTATACCTAGTATTGATTCATTTAATTCATTAGATAGAGTTGAAACTAAGCAAGTACAATTTAGTTTTAATGTTAATGATCCAGATAGTGCATTTATAGGTGGTAAGATTTGTATTAAAGATAATTGTAAAGATATTACTACTGGTAGAAATACACTTATCTTTGATGTAGAATTAGATGTTTCTATGACTGTTTTAATTAACATTGATTATGACTTAGATACTGATAGTAGTAATGGAGAAAATAATTCAACATTATCATTTACACAAGAATATAAATTATTAGATGATTACGAAGTAGTAATTAATAATGTTCATACTTATAAAAATAATAGAGCTACTAAGTATTTCAATAAGGGTGAAGATGTACAATTAAGGTTCTATAGTAGTAATGTAGCTGATTTAAATATTAAAAATATTAGAGTAAACTACTTATTAGATGAAACTAATGAAGGATATTTATATGATGTATTTAAAGTACTTAAAGATGATGATACTTTAGATTACTACTATGTCGATATTAAAGGTGTTTCTGAAGCTGGATTACAAAAGATTAATATCACTTCTATTACTTTAGAAGGTGGTAAAACTATTGAAAGTGATAAGTTTAAAGAAAAACCTAGTGAGATAGAAATAGATATTCTTAAAGATGAACCTGTATTTGAAAAACCAATAGTATTTAATGAAGGTTATGACGTTACTATTCAATTTAATGTTATTGATAATGATGATGCTTTAGTAGATAGTTATTTAATTATTACTGATAAGAGTGGTAAAGAAGTAATTAAACAAAAAGTAGTTGTTGGTACTAATACTGTTAAAGTAACATTAGATCCAGATAATAATTATTTGTATGCTATTGAAAAGAATTATAACTTAGATAGTTTAGATAATGATAATGAAAATGAAAGAGATACTTATTTCTTAAGAGATGAACCGATTAATGTAGCTAAGAAAGAAGAACCTAAATTTGTAGCTAGAAATTTACAAGTTCCTCGTCGTGTTAAAGATGGTTCTAAAGTATTACTTACTTTCCAAAATGAAATGTTATCTTATTATGATGTAGATACTATTAGAGTTGATGGTGTTGATTACAAAGTAACTAAAGATGAAGATGTTTATAAAATAGAGTTAGATCATGGTCAAAAAGGATACAATACTATTCGTGTTGAAAGTGTAACAATGGGTGGTAAAGAATTTAGAATTAACCGTAATTTAACTTATATATATGAAAATGTTGTTCCATCAGTGACATTTGCTAGTGATATTAATGAAGAATTAGAACTTAATGTAGCTACTATTGATTATCAATTAAATGATCCAGATAATTCAATTAAGAAATTAACTGCTTATATGAAAAATAGTGCTGGAGCAGTTATTGCGACACAAGAAATAGATTTAAGTGATACTTCATTAAGTATGACATTACTAAGAATATTTAGATATTCTATAGAATTTAAAGCTGAATATGATATTGGTGATGGTAAGACTTATGAAACTACTTCATTATTTATAAAAGAAAAAGTTGCTGATCCAAGAGTTACTATTCTAGAAGAAAAAGTAGAAGAAGAACTTTTAAATAAAGGTGAAACTGCTACTTTAACATATAGAATTAATACTAATATCGATTATGAATTAAAGAAAATATTCATTGGTGAAGTTAGTTATAATGTTACGAAAGTAGATTCTGAAACTGATGATAATATTTATCAAATTAAAGTTTTACTTGGTGATAAAGCTGGTAATATTCCTTATAAAGTTACTAAAATGCAATTTGGTAATGCTTACTATGATGTAGAAGATGTTAATCCAGTTGTAGTACAAGTTAAGAAAGATGTACCTACATTAACTCATTTCATTGTAAATGAAAAAGATGGAACTTTATCTTTTAGATTAAATGATAAAGATGGGGCTTTAGTAGGTAATTCTAAATTTACTATATACCAAGGAGATACTACTTTAGTATCTAATGAACTTAAAAATGGCGATGGTGTTTATACTTATAAGATTGCTGATTTAAAATTAAAATTACATACTGATTATAATATTAAAGTAGATGTTTCTTATAACTTAGTTGATTCTAAAGTAAGAAGTATTAGTGCAATTGATTTAGTAGAATCTGCTCAAATATTTGATAGAGATTTTAAACTAACTGGTCAAGTTGATTATAACTTTACTTATACAAATCATGATACTGAATATGGTTTCTTAATGAGTATGAATGAGCCATTAGCATTTAGTTTTGAAAGTACAAATGCTTATAATTACAAAGTAGATAGAGTTATAGTTGATGGTGTTGAATATCCAGCTGTGTTTAATCCTGGTAAGAGTCGACCAAATAACTATGATGTTATGTATCAACCAAAATCATTAGATAATGAAACTATTAAATTAGAAAAGATAATATTAGAAAATGGTGCAGCATTTGATGTTAATGATGACCTTAAATTATTTATCATTTTAACACCTGCAACATTTGAAATTACAGATTTCCGTGAAGATATTAATACTCAAACATTAACATTCTTCTATAAATTAAATGACCCAGATAAAACATTAGCTTCTAATTTAAGATTCTATTTAAAAGATTCTTCAAATAAATTAATAGAAATGAAAGAAGCTAGTCCTGATGATGATAGAATAGAATTTAATATTCCAAATCCACCAACTTCTAAATATAACGTAATAGTTCATGCTGATGTTTATTTAGCACCTGGTATGGTCTTAGAAGAAAAATATGGTTCACCTTTACTTACAAATAGTTTTGATTCAGTAGTTAATACTTCTATTTTAAGTAGTAAATTATCTACTCGTTATCCTAAAAAGGGTGAATTAATAACAATTGATTATGATGTTAGTAGTTCTAAAGTAGTTTTAATTGATCCAGAAGATCATGAAAACCAAGAGAATGCTATTATAATTAGTAGTGTTGTTATTAATGGTGAAAACTATGATATTGAACGTTTAGAAAATGGATTATATAGAGTTTACTATACTGTTCAAGATGAAGCTGGTTTAGAAAATATTAAGATTACACAACTTAACTTCAGTAATGATACTGTTGAATACTTCACTAGAGAAGATACAGTTGATGTCTTAAAAGAAGAACCTAGTGTTGTTAACTTTAAATCAGAAAACATACTTGCTTCTAATAAAGTTAAATTTACATTTGAAGTATTAGATTCTGATAATGTAGTAGTACCAAATACTTTATTTGCGGAAGTAAATGGTAAGAAACAACAAATAGATGTTGGTAAGAATACTGTTGAATTTGAGGTAACTCCAAATGAGTTATTACAATTTAAAGTTCTAGCTAACTATGATTTAGATTCAAATGAACTAAATAATGATACTGGAGATCAAAACTTACATAAAGATTACTATATTTATGAAAAACCATTTATGTTAGTAGCTAACTATGATATTAAGTTTAGTAATGAAAAGACATTTAATACTAAAGGAGATAATACTAAGTATTTTGAAAAGAATGAAGATATTAAATTAACATTTGATATTACTACGGGTATTGATTCTTTATATCCAGAATATATTACAATAGACAATAAAGAATATCCTTTATTAAAAGATGAAAATACTGATAATACTTATTATTTAACTATTAAAGGTTATGATAAGGTTGGTAATAATGATATTAAGATTAATAGTGTTACTTTAAATAGTGGTAATGTTGTTAACTTAAGTAATGAAAAGATTACTATTGAAGTATTAAAAGATATAGTAAAAGTAGATAGCTTTAAACATAAAGTAGATGAAACTAATGCTGATAAAGTAGAATTAGATATTAATATTACTGATGAAGATAAATCTAATGTATCTTTAGACTTAGTTGTTAAAGATGAATTTGGTGCTGTTGTAGAAACTGATAAATCTAAATTAACTGTTGGTAATAATAAAGTTTCATTTACAATGACAAATGCTGGTAAATACTTTGTTGCTATTAATTCTACTTATGATAGAGATAGTAATTTAAATGATGAAGATAATCATTATGAAAATCAAAGAATTCATTATGAAATAGTTACTATTACTAGTCGTTATATAGAAATGAAGGATATCGTAGATGTTCAATTATATAACTATGGTAGTGATGGTAGTGTTGAAAGAGTTCATAGTTTAAGTGTTGATGATTTAGATGTTATTACAAATAGTTTAGTTAAAGTAACTATGAAAGATTTACCTACATTCTTTAGTGAAATAAGTAGTTATCGTGTATCTGATGGTAAACTAGTATTAGTATTATCATATAGTGATGCAATGATATATACTGATGGTAAATTAATACCTCTTGAAGTAACATTAGATATCTTAAATGATACTGATTATGAATATAGTGGTTCATTTAAATCATTATTAGAAGATATGAGAAATAATCCTACTGAGAAGTTTGTTTTAGATAAAGATTATGACTTAGATGATTATGTTACTACTACAGATACTATTATTGACTTTGACTTTAAAGGTGAAATTGATGGTAATGGACATACTATTAGTAATTTACATAAACCATTATTTAATAACTTAAGAGATGCTAAGATTAGTAATCTAGTTATTAAAGGTGTAGAATTAAATAATGCTTCTAATAAAGCTGCTCTTACTGTAAATGCTTATAATACAACTATTTCAAATGTTCATTTTGATAATGTTACTATTAATGCTCCTGGTTTAAGTCATAATGCTACAATAGCTGTTAACTTATATCAAAATTCTGTAATAGATGGATGTAGTGTTAAGAACTTTGTATTAAGTACAACTTACTTAGGACAACGTAATTCAGCTATTGCATCTAATATTAGTGATTCAAAAGTTACTAATTGTTATGCAGAAGGTAAGATTACTTCTGGATGGCATTATAATGGAGCATTAGTATCAAATGCTTCAGGTAACTCTGAAATATCAAATAATATCCTTAATGTTGCCTTTACTCCATATTTTGATGACTCTCAACAAGGTGGAAATGGTTCATTATTAGGACAAGGTCAAGCTGTACTTAAGAATAACTTAAGTTTAATGAGTACAACTAATAGTGTTTATACAATCTATAATGCTAAGGGTGCTTCTTTAGCTAGTGGTTCTATGAACAACTATCAACTAGAAGATTCTAAATCTAAGAAAAATAGTGGCGATGCTATTAAAGATGTTAAGAAAGAAAATATTAATGAATCATTCTTTAAACAATTAGGATTTGATACAAAACTATGGAATTTAAGTGGTACTTCATATAGTAATTTACCTACACTAAAAGGTGCTACTGTATCATTTAGTGATGGTGGTTATAAACCAAATAATTCTAATGTATATATTCCTGACTTTAATAGATTATCTCATTTAGAAGCATACAAACCAGAAAGAGAAATAATTTATCATAATATGTATAAATTGATGCCTTTCTATGATGCTAAAGACTTAATTACTGATGGTAATAAGATTAGTACTAATAGTAATTTAAGTAAAAAGATAATTAAATATGTCTTATCTTATGATAAGAATGAACAAATGATATCTGTATTAACAACTGATAATTATAAAGATATTTCGAAGATAAGTGTTGTTTATGAAGATGGCACTGAAGAAGAATACAATGTAGATTACGATGATTATTATGGAAATGTTGTTTCATATATCATTAGTGATTTAAATATTGGATATAATTATAATAAGTTTGTTATAGATAAAGATGCTGTTATTATTAATAAATTAGTTGAAGAAGCTTCAACATATGATTTTACTAATGACTTAGATCCTTTAACTGAAGGTAAAGATAGTAGATTATATAAAGAATACTTCGAAAAAGCAACTAAGAATGATATTAGAGCATTTGTTGAAAAAACTATTGTTAATGCCGGTTATATGCCAACATTTAATAGTGATGTATTAGATAACTTAATAATGCAAGAATTCGTTTATAATAATGAATTAAAACAATTATTATATGGTTATAACTATTATAAATATTGGTATAGTTTAAATATGGATGGTATTGATGTTGCTGATTCAATGATGTTCCATGGTGATGAAATGTTTAGTGGTCGTATGACGATGGCTAACTTAACTGATGAAGTTCTAAAGGGTAGCAATTCAGCAACTAATGGAACTGGTAACTTCTTTAATGGAACATTAACTAAATATACAGAAATGAAAGATTTAGGTGCCTTCCTAGATTACTATGCAGTTAACTTAACTGATTATCACGATGGTGAAAAATGGTTTGAAGATAACTGGAATGGTGGTTACTATACACATATTGAAGCTAGAGATAATGGTGATTTAATATCATCTTATTGGGAACATTTAGTAGCTAGTACAGCTGTTCAAAATACATTCTTAGTAACATTTACTGTTCCTCAAGATTCAATGTATATTATTGCAATGCCTACTCAAGTAATGTATGGTTCATTAAGAACATATGCTCAAGATCCTTCTGATAAAGAATCACAAGGTATGAAGAACTTCTACAAAGGTGTAGAAGACATGAGAAGACAAGCAGGTAACTTCTATACATTTGCTTATATATATGTTAAACCAGAACATATGAATCCATATCATGATATCAACTATGATGTTAGATATACTTATAATGATAAGGGTGTTCAAATATTCAATAATCCATTAACAACTACTGAAAATTATCATAAATACTTTGCTGAAGCATTAAATAAATGGCCAGCAGCTAATGGCTCTGGAGCTTATGCAAATGGTTTTGAAACATATTGGGTTGTTATTAAATTAATTGGTTCATTTAATGTAGCAACACATGAAACATTACATAACCAAGATAGTAAAGTCTTCTTAATGGGTTATGGACGTCGTGGTAATGGAGAAGATTATACAGCTGGTAACTTACAACAATACTTCAATGAAGGATGGATAAGTCCTAATGTAATGGAAGATTTTGATAGTACTAAAGATATTACACAAAACTTCAGTTACAAACGTATTGATACTGATGAAAAATTACAAGATTATTATGAAAAGATGTTTGAAGCTAACGATTACTTAGATTATCTAGAAGCTAAAGCATTCTTAAGATTAACTCCTGAACAACAAGCTGCTGTTGCTGTTCAAGCTTACTATCCTAACTTAGAAGGTAAGTCTAAAGAAGAACAAGAAGCTGGTGATTCGGTAGTTGGTTATAGATTCTTAACTGCTGATCAAATTAAAGCTATGAAACTAGAAGATATAGATGACTTATATGATAATCATATTATGTTAAGACCTGGTCAAAAAGAACCTGGAATATATTCTCCTGGTGCTGTAACTGATTCATTATATAACATTAAGTGGTATCAACCACATGCTGATAATGATCGTCCAGATGGTGCTAACTTCAAGTGGATTGCTTGGGAAATGGCAAGTATCGGTGGTTACTATGATGGATATATGGCTTACTTCAGTCAATCTTATATAGCTGCTAAAACTAATCAACTTGGTTTAAAAACTACTGACTTAATTGCATTACGTTATATTACTGATGATCAAAATATGACATTCAGAAAGTTTAAACTAGATAAATATGCTGAGGTAGCTAAACACTTTGAAGATGAATATGACTACTTAGATGCTAAAGAAATAGAAGATGCATACTATGATGCTTTAGTTAAAGACTCTAGTGATACGAAGAGAAGCTTAGGTAATAGTAAAGCTGTTAAGAAAAAATACTATATGAGTGTTAAGAAAGAAACAGATGACTTCACTAAGAGTATCTTCGATAAAAAAGATGCTTCTAAAATCAGTACAGAAGAAATAGTATTAGAAGTATTTGAAAATACACAAGAAAATGCTAGTAATGGATTTAAAGCTAACGATGATGATAGCTATATAGTTCCAGAAAAGAAAACTTCTGATGTACCTGAAGGTGATAATCCACCTAAAGATGATAATGTTTCTAGTAACAATAATATTGTTGTAGAAAAAGAAGTTGATTCAACTGTTAAATCTGAAAGTGAAATAAATCAAGATGAACCATTAGAAGAAAATGAAGTATTAGAAGATAAAGAAGTATTTAATGAAGAATTAAATACTACAGAAGAAACTAATACAGAAGATTCTTATAATGAAGAAGTAAAAGAAGAAGATTTGCCTAAATTAAAAGAGACAAGTAATGATGATGAAATTACTTCTCTTGATTTACCTAAACTTAAAGAACAATAATAAAAAGATAATACCAAAAATGGTATTATCTTTTTTTATGATTTAATAAATAATTAATTATTCACTTTTTAATTCAAATAATATATCTCTTAATTCCATAGCTTTTTCAAAGTCTAGGTTCTTAGCTGCTTCTTTCATTTCAGCTTCAATCTTAATTAATAAAGCTTCTTTATCTTTTTTACTCATCTTAGTCTTTTCGTGTTTATCCTCTTTGTCTGGAGCAATATTACTTACAACATCTCTTATTTCTTTAATAATAGTTTTTGGAATAATATGATGTTCTTTATTATATTCTTCTTGGATTTTACGACGACGATTAGTTTCAGTAATTGCTTCATCCATAGCTTCACTTATAATATCTGCATACATGATGACATGACCATTTTCATTACGAGCACAACGACCAATAGTTTGAATTAAAGAACGGCTACTTCTTAAGAAACCTTGTTTATCAGCATCCATAATACATATTAAACTTACTTCTGGAATATCTATACCTTCACGTAATAGATTTATACCTACAACAACATCGTATTTACCCATACGTAATTCTTGAATGATTTTTAATCTTTCTAAAGTTTTTACTTCATTATGTAGATAAGCTACCTTTATACCGACATCTTTTAAATAATTAGTTAATTCTTCAGCCATACGAATAGTTAATGTAGTTATTAAAACACGTTCATTTTTATCTTTACGAATATTAATTTGCTCTATAATATCATCTATTTGACCTTCGGTTTGTTTTACTTCAATAGTAGGATCTAATAAACCAGTTGGTCTTATTATCTGTTCAACATACTGTTGCTTAGTTTTTTCTAGTTCATAATCACCTGGGGTAGCAGAAATATAAATAGCTTGATTTATTTTATTTTCAAATTCTTCAAATTTTAAAGGACGATTATCTAAAGCACTAGGTAATCTAAACCCATAATCAACTAGTGTTTGTTTACGCATTCTATCACCATTATACATTCCTCTTACTTGGGGTAAGGTAACATGGGATTCATCAACTACTAGTAAGAAATCATCTGGGAAGAAATCAATTAAACATGAAGGAGTTTCTCCTTCAGCACGAAGAGCTAGATGTCTTGAGTAGTTTTCAACTCCACTACAGAAACCTGTTTCTTTAAGCATTTCTAAATCATAGTTGGTTCTTTCACGTAATCTTTGTTCTTCTAATAATTTATTATTATCATGTAAGACTTTTAAACGACTTTCTAGTTCAGCTTCAATACGACGAATTGCTTCTTGTAATTTATCAGGTCCAGTTACAAAGTGAGAAGCTGGAAAGATACTAATAGTTTTTTTATTAGCAATTATAACACCGGTTAGAGGATCAAAAGTTGATATACGATCTACTTCATCACCAAACAATTCTATTCTTATACCATGAGATTTTTCATTAGCTGGTATTATATCTATGTTATCGCCACGAACTCTAAATGTACCACGATGAAAATCCAGGTCATTACGTTCATAAGTCATATCGATTAATTTATTTATTATGTCGTTTCTTTTAACGGTATCACCAACATTTAGAGTAAGCATCATTTTTTCGTATTCTTCTTTTTCACCAATACCATAAATACAAGAAACAGAAGCAACAACAATAACATCACGATTGTTAATTAAAGCACTAGTAGCACCATGACGTAATTCATCTATTTCATCATTTATGGAAGCATCTTTTTCGATATATGTATCACTTTGTGGGACATAAGCTTCAGGTTGATAATAATCATAATAAGAAACAAAGTATTCAACATGATTTTCAGGGAATAATTCTTTAAATTCAGCATATAACTGACCTGCTAAGGTTTTATTATGAGCCAAAACTAAAGTAGGTTTATTAACTTCTTTAATAACATTAGCTATAGTAAAGGTTTTACCAGTACCAGTAGCTCCTAATAAGACTTGTTCTTTTTTTCCTTCGTTTAGACCTTTAACCAATTCAGCAATAGCCTTAGGTTGATCACCACTAGGTTTATATTTAGATACTAATTTAAACATAGGCTCCTCCTTGTTAGTTATTATTATAGCATTAATTGACATAATTTTAACATTGTATATGTTAGAAATTTAACTATTTTATTTATTATGTGTTTATAATAATATTTACTCAATTTGTGAGTGTTATAATTATTTTAAGGTGGTAATTTATGTTCAAAGAAGAATTTAAAAGATTGTTTTTTTCTACTAAAACAGTAATAGTTATGGTAGTTTTAGTTTCAATTTCTATGTTTAGTTTTTATACTTCTTATAAAGAAAAGCAAGAATTTATAGATTTATACAATAGAAGAATAGAAAGTATTAATCAAGATGGAATGAAAGAATTAATTGATAATTACAACGGAATTCAATTTGATTTGGACTTTTTCTTAACATCAGATGCTAAAGATATTTTTGTTATTATTTTATTCTTATTTCTTGGAGTATTTGTTTCATCAAATCTATTTGGTGAAATAGAAAATGGTTATGTTAACTATATAATATCACGAACCAAGTATAGTAAGTATTTGAAAAATAAGGTACTTGCTAGTAATGCTTATATTGCAGTATTTTTATTTATTACTTTTTTCATTATTTCAATTATAGGATTTTTCTTTGGAGGAATAGGTAGTGGTCTTTATGGTATAGGACATTACACTATAAATTTATTCTCTTTCATTTTAGTTTTACTTGCTCAATATTTGATTGTTACTTTGCTTTGTATTTTAGCAAATACTATATGTATGTTATCATGCGTTTTTATTAAAAAAAGATTTATTATTCAAAGTTTACCATTTGTTATATTTTTGATTTTGCCTTTACTCTTAGCTTCAAGTATGAGTAGTTTAATTAGGCCGTTAGGAGAATTATTTTCACTCTTTTCGCCTTTTGATATTCTTTATAATATTTATTTTATTTTTCAAAGGAGTTTTAGTACAAAATCTATAATATTAGCTATAATTCCTTATATTATTTATACAATTATTGCTTTTATTATTTGGAAAATACATCTAAATAAAATGGAAAAAGATTGTTTATAATATTTAAATTTGGCAATAAGGAGCTATAAAAATGAAAATTAAAACATGTATATTTTATTTGATTATATTTTTGTTGTTAAATTATGTGGTTGTTGGTTCTTTTAATGAAGATTTTGCATTCTATAGTTTAGAATTACTATTTGTTCCTATCATTGATGATAATATTAGTATTATTACATTATTTTTTGAATATATTTTTATCTACATAATAATTTCGACAATTGTATTTTCTTTATATAATTATTTCCATATGTATTATTATGTTAAATCTAGAACTAATAAAAATGTTGTACTATTATTTACAAAAAATGTATATTTTAAGGTAATAACAATTATATTTATAAAAATTGTGAGTGATATTTTATTTAGAGGTCATTTTAATTTCTCTAAATTTGTTGTATTCTTTAAGATAATATCTTCATTATTACTTACTACATCTATATGGTTATTAGCAATTATAATTTTATATTTATTATTACAAAATCAAAAAAAGGTTTTGTTTATAAGTGTTTCATTTATTTTTGTTTATACTTATGTATCATTGTTATTTAATAAAATATCTTTATTTTCAGTTACTAGTCTTTATTTTATTAATAATTATTTAATTGCGATTATTTTAAAGATTTTATTAAATGTTATATTATTCATTATTCTCTTTAGTTTATCAAAAAGAGTGGAGTTTTTAGGAGGTAAAGATAATGATTAAGATTAAAAATGTTACAAAAGAAATTAAGGGAAAAATTATTCTTGATGATATAAGTTTAGAATTACAAAATGGTAGTGTTGTTTTATTAAAAGGTCACAATGGTTGTGGTAAAACTATGTTATTAAGATTAATAGCTGGTTTTATTAAACCTAATAAAGGCGAAGTAGAAATGGATGAAAATACTACTTTTGGAGTTATTATAGAAAATCCTTCTTTTATTCTTCAAGAGACGGCTTTAGAAAATTTAAAATTTTTAGCTAAAATTAATAATAAAATTAATGAAGAAACAATTTTGGAATATTTAAAAAAATTCAATTTGTTTGAATATCGTAATAATAAAGTAAAGACTTTCTCTTTAGGTATGAAACAAAGATTAGCACTATGTCAAGCTTTTATGGAAGATCCTGATGTCTTGATACTTGATGAGCCATTCAATGCAATTGATGAAGATAACTTAAAAGATATAGTTAAGATAATTAACGAGGCCAAGAAACAGGGAAAGTTAATTGTGATTGCTTCTCATGGAGATGTAAGTTTTGTAAAATTTGATAAAGTTGTTAAGATGAATAATGGAAAAGTTTCATAAATTTTATAAAGCATCAAATATAATTGATGCTTTTTCTTTTCTGAAAAAAGCAATATATAAATAACTAATATTTATGTTCAAAAAAAAGAACATTTTTTGAAAATAATATTCTTTTGTTAATAAATATGTCTTTTAAAAAAAACTTTAACTTTAATTGTTTAATTCAGTTTCAAAGTAATTAAAAATATTATGATACATATTGACAAGTTGTTTTTTTATAAAATTGAAATAGGGTTTTATCTATGTTAGAATTAAAGTAGTATGAAAGATAGGGATGTCTTATGGCTAAGTATGTTTGTGATTTTGATACGATAAGAGCTGATTGTGAAGTATTAGATAATAAGTTGGCTGAAATGGAAACTAATTTAAATAGTAATAAGAATTCTTTAGAATCTGATTTAGTTAGTTGGAGTGGAAAAGCTAGTACAGCTTATAAATCTAGTAGTGAAGGAATAACTAGTACTATTCAACAAGAAATAGAAACTATGAAAGCAATGTCTTCGTATATAAAAGATAGTGTTAGTAAAATAGAAGAAGCTGAAAATTCTTTAGCAGCTCTTAAGTTTTAATGGGGTGAGTTTATGAATGATAATAAAAATGGTTCTGTAACACCAGATAGTTATAAAGCTGATTATGATGATTTAGCTAGTGGTGTTAATGTAATTGAAACTGCTGTTAGAAATATTAATGATTGTATAAATGAATGTAATAAAGTAATAACAGAAATATTTACTGAAGAAACTTTTTTTGGACCTTTTGCTGATTATTGTTTAGGAACATGGCAATCTTTATCTTCTTTAACTGTTGATAGTAGTTCTTTATTAAAAAATAGTGCATCTGTTTTAGCTAGTACTGCTGAAAATTATAAAGCAAGTGATACAGATGTATCTGGGAAGGTAGGTAGTGTTTAATGGTTGATGTTGGTAAAGTTAATGGAGATTCTTCAACACTACAATCTTTATTTACTAACTATACTTCATATATGGAATCAGTAGATAATGATGCTGTTTGGCAAGGAGCTTCTAAGAATAATGGTATTAATTTAGCTAATAATTTTGTATCGGAATATAAAAGTAATGTTATAGATCAATTAACAAATTTTGCTAGTGCTTTAAATAAGTATCAAGATTATGTTACTGCTAAACAAAATAAAAGTACTTATGAAAGTGCTGCTTATAATGCAACTGATGATGACGATAAAGCTTATTACAGGAATAAAGCATCTGGTTATGCGACAAAAATGTCTACTTTAGCTACTGAAATTAATTCATTATTATCAAGTGTAGTTAGTGCTAGATTAGAAAGTGCAGTTTCTACTGTAGATAGTTATAAAAATTTAGTTACATTAAATGACTTTGTTAATTATTTTCAAGGTGATTATCGTAACTATTCTTATGGTTCATCTGGAACAATTGCCTCATCTGGATGTGGTCCTACTTCAATGGCAATGATTTTAACTTATTTAACAGGAGAAACAGTTACTCCTGTAGATGCTGCTTCTTATGCCTTACAACATGGTTATAGAATACCTAATAATGGTACTGCCGCTTCAATGTTCCCAGCTATGGCTAAAGAATATGGCATTACAGCTGAAGGAATGAGTCCTAGCGTTCAAAATATAGTTAATAGTTTAAGAGAAGGAAAAGTTATTATAGCTCATATGGGACCTGGAACTTTTACTAGTGGAGGACATTATATTGTACTTAAAGGTATTACTGAAGATGGTAAAGTTATAGTAGCTGATCCAGCTAGTAGAGAAAGAACAGATAAAGCTTACGACCCTTCTATTATTACAAGAGAGTCAGCTGCTCAAATGTATACATTTACTGTTTAAATAGAAAGGTAGATTATAGTGAATAATAAAATCGATTTAGTTATAGATATAGCTAATAAAGCTAATCAATATATGAATGCTAATAACTTAGTAATTCCTATATTAGATAATTTTACAATAGTAGATAAAAAAGAAAATGAAAATGAAACTTATTTTGTAGCTCTTTATAATAATTATTTAGAACAATTTTATAAAAATAATCCTTTAGAAGAAAGTGAAACTATTGATGATAGAATAAATAGTATATATCAAAGTATTAAAGATAATATAGCTAATAATGAATTATATGATGATAATAAAATTATGGTTTATTATAAAGATTATAATAATAAAGAATTTAATTTTAAATTATATGTACAAGATGTTTTATCTGGAACAAAAGATGATATAAAGTTATTTCGTCAATTAAATGGTTATTTTATTAATCCTTTAACTAATGATTTTTATCAATTATCAATATCTTCTGGTCCTTATGATACTAAGAGATATAAGTTATTAAAAGATATTAATGAATTAGATAAAGATGAATTAGTTATGATATTAGAAAAAGCTTTAAATGTAGTAATGGATAATATACATTTTGAATAAGAAAGAAGGTATTTAAATGACTAAGTTTTTATTAGATACAGATAGTGTTGAATCAGTATCTGAGTCAATAAAATCTCTTTCGAATAATGTTAAAACAGTATTAAATAGTATTAATAAGTATAATACTGATAACGATGATAACTTTAATTTTGCAGGAGCTAAAGATGCTATTGTTACTAATGTTTCTGCTACTTATATTAAATTTAGATTAACTAATAGGTATTTAGATGCAGTTGTATCTACACATACGGAATTACAAGATTCAGTTAGTGGTAATAAGAATGGTGGTAATAATGGAAGTTATACTCCTAGCTATAATTATGATGGTAATTACTATAATAGACCTAGTAGTTTTGGAGGATTTAATACTGAAAAACCTTCTGTTGTTAGTGAAGGAGGTATGACTTTTACAGCAGGTTCTATTCCTTTAGCAGTTATTTCTTCTTTATTAGATGATGGCTTATTTAGTGATGATACGATAGATAAGTTAAATAAGACTGATGAAGCAGTATTAGTATTAAGTTTACCTAATGAAGAAGATTTAAAAACTGAAGAAGAAAAAGAAGATAGAAAGAAAAAGATTGAGTTAGCTAAAGAAATAGCAGAAGAATATAATATGGAGTTAGTTGTTAATGATGTAAAAGAACCTAAAGAAGACTTTAAACCATCTATATCTTTAGTTAAGAATGGTTTAATATTAGCAACTACATATGAAATTCAAGATAAAGAATCTATGGAAGAAATGCTTGAATTAGCAACTAGTGATATGGAAGAAGATGAACTTGAAAAACAATATGTTGATAAAGAGTTATATGAACAAGTAAAAGATACTAAAGCTACACCAGCTGGTAAATTTGTAAGTTTATTACATAAGTATAAAAGTAATGTAAAAGAAAAGTAAAATAAGTTTATAATTTAAGTAAAGTGTGTTATAAATAAGATAGAGAGGATGAATGACTATGGGAAATGGTATATATGTATCTCCAGAAGTTATGGAGGAACAAGGAAATAACACTGTTGCATTAGCTAATCAACTTGAAGGACAAATTAATCAATTAAAAGTTAGTAAGAATGCCTTATTAGATATTTGGAGAGGTGCTTCTGCTACTAGTTTTAATGAATCTGTAGAATTACAACTTAATAACTTAAATTCATTTAAAGATTTAATTAATGAATTAGGTGAAAAGATTATTACTGGTGCTCATACATTTAGTGATGCTGAAGAAGCAAATGCTGCTGAAGGTAGATCTTTATTTGATAATTAATAAGAGAAAGGAAGTTTAATATGTCTGAATTTGAACAAAGCGATTTTGCAGCTGCAAGAGGATATGCTGATACAATTAAATCAATTGCTGATAGTATTCAAGAAATATTTGATACAATTGATAAAACAATGAATGAATTATATGGTGAAGGATGGCGAAGCCTTGGTTCTGAAAGTTCTAATGCTAGATACCAAGAACTAAGAAGAAACTATGAAGTATTTTATAATAATGTAGTTAATATGAAGACTCATATTTATAATGTAACTAATAGAAATGAAGAAGCTGATGCTGCTGTAAGTAATCAACTTGGTGGTATTTAAAATCTCTAGAAAAAATCTAGAGATTTTTAAATTTCATGTATAAAATTTTTTTCTTTATTAAGAATATTAATGGAGGAGAAAATATGGCAAAAGATAAAGAAGTTAATGTATTAGATGAATTACATAAAGGGGCTTGTATGGGAGCTGATGCTATTTACTTTATAATAGATAAAATAGATGATAAAAAATTTAAAGAAGTATTAAAAAAGCAATATGATAAATATATGGATATTAAAGAAAGAATATGTAAGTTATATCCTGAATATAGTAATAAGAAACCACATGAAACAAGTAATTTAAATAAAGTAATGACTTGGTATGGAATAGAAATGAATTTAATGATGAATGATAGTAATTCTAAAATAGCAGAACTTTTAATACAAGGTACTAATATGGGTATTATAGAAGGAAGAAAATTATTAAATCATAAAGGAACTAATAAAGATATTTTAAAGTTACTTCGTGAATATATTGATATGCAAGAAGATGCTTTAGAAAAATTAAAAACTTATTTATAAAATATATGTTATTATATAGACATCTTTTCGAGGTGAACTATATGATAAATGATGAAACTTATTGGAAAAGTGAATTCTTAGTTGCTTTAGAATATGAAGGAATTACAGATATAAATTTTTTTAATTATTTAAAAGAAAATGATAAAAGAGTAAAAAGATATAGAATACCATTTAATGCTTTAGGATGGGGAGTATTTCCTAAAATAGATAAAGATGGTATTTTAAGAGATATAAGAATATTAGTACCAGAAATAGTTGATGAAAAAACATTATGTATTAATATTCATGAATATGTTCATGCTTATGAAATGTATTATCAAATTGGTGAAGTATATGAATGGCATGTAAAAGAAAGTGAAGAAAAAGCAGTAAAAGCAGAACATAATTATTTAATGTTACATAGAACCACTAAATAGTGGTTTTTTATATTACTTAATTTTGCTAAGTAAAATAGTTAATGATATAATACGTTTTGTTTTCTGGGGGATTAAAATGATAGAAAGATATATTAAACAACTTAAAATAGGGGATATAAGTTTTTTAAAATCTTTATCTAATATAGATAGAGAAAACTTATGGAATGAATTTAGGTTTATACCTTATCGTAAAGACATAATTAAAATTATTTTTAATGATCTTAAAAATAGTTTTCCTTTTGATGTCTTTATGATTACTTATGATATAGAAGAATATGCTTATTATGGATTAGAATACTTAGAAAAAGATTTCTCTTGTTTATTTAATAATAGATTCTTTCATCGTTTTATAGAAGAATCTAGTTGGGGATTAAGTTTTGTTTTAAAAAACTTAGATAGTTTATTATTAGCTAATTTAGATAATATATTTTCAATACTTAGATATGCTTTATATCATAATCGTCAAGATATATTAAATAGATTAGTTAATAATGAAAATATTATTATAAGAGAACATACTATGTATGTTATATTAGATGATTTTGCTTATTATTTTTATAATATTTATAGTGATGTAGAAAGTTATTTTAAAAATAGTAAAGGTGAATTAATGGATGAAAATTATTTATCTAAAATGGCTATTTTAGTAATAAATAATTTAGATGATATTAAGTTATTTCAAGTATTTAAAGAGTTTATATTAAGAAATTATAATAAAAATACTTTAGGTTCTTTATTAGATTCTTATGCTACTTTAGAAGATAGATTTTTATTTCGTGAATTACTTATAGAAGATATTAATAGATATTTTGTTACTTCAAAAGATTATAAATGGCAATTATATAGAGATTATAAAGATTATTTAAGTAAGGAGATAATTAATGATTTTGGTAAAAGAATAAAACCTTTTGAAGGTTTATTTTATGAAGATGTATTAGAAAGTATCTCAGCTAATGGGTTATTAGATGAATTTTTGAAGTATGCTTATATGTATTTAGAAAAGAGTACTAAAACTAAAGTTATAAGTAAGGTAGGTAGTGGAACTTGTTCTTATGTATATAGAATAGGTGATTATGTAATAAAGTTTTCTGATAAGAAGTATTCTATGGTAGAAGATAGTTGTCCTAATATATATTTGATTATTAAGAATTATGAAGAGTTAATTAAAAGAAATGATTATGGTAAAGTAACTGGTGCTATAGAAGTACAAAGATATCTAAGTAAACCAGTATTAATTACCCAAAGAGATTTATTAGCTAAATGGAGAGAAGACTTAGAAGAAAATGGTTATTTATTAGAAGATAATTTAGTTAATGGTATGGGTGGTACTAATTGTTTTTATTTAGATGATTATCATGATGCTGATATAGAAGATGTAGATAGTTTACCAGAATGGTTTAAGAAAGATCCAATAGTTTTAGTAGATAGGGATTTAGTTTATAAGATAAAATAACTTATTTTAATTGTGGTATAATATAAGAAGTCGATTTATTATTTTAAGCAGTAAAAGAGGTAGTAAATATGATTAAAAATTATAAGATTGGTGTTGATATTGGATCAACAACAGTTAAGTTAGTTATAATGGATAATAAATATAATGTTTTATATAAAGCTTATAAAAGACATTTATCTAATACTAAGAAAACAATAATAGGTTTATTTAAGAATGCTTTAAAGAAGTATGATGAAGATTGTAAGTTTTCTTTAGTATTTACTGGTAGTGGCTCTATTTCAGTAGCTAAGTATTTAAAAATACCTTTTGTACAAGAAGTTATTGCTTGTAAAAATGCTATTCAAGAATATGCTAGTCAAACTAATGTAGCTATAGAACTTGGGGGAGAAGATGCCAAGATTATATATTTTGATCAAACTATAGAACAAAGAATGAATGGTTCTTGTGCAGGAGGTACGGGAGCTTTTCTAGATCAAATGGCTATTTTATTAAATACTACAACTAGTGGTTTAAACGATTTAGCTTTAAAAGGAGATACTATTTATCCAATTGCATCTCGTTGTGGTGTATTTGCTAAAACAGATGTTCAACCTTTATTAAATGAAGGAGTTAGAAAAGAAGATATTGCTTTATCTATAATGCAAGCTGTAGTTAATCAAACTATTAGTGGTTTAGCTTGTGGTAAACCTATTAGAGGCAATGTTATCTTTTTAGGAGGACCTTTAAATTATTTATCTGTATTAAAAGATAGATTTGTTAAAACACTTAATTTAAAAGATGAAGAAGTTATATCTCCTAAAGATGCTAATTTATTTGTATGTATGGGAGCTATTTTAGATAAAGTTAATCGTAAATATTATACTAAGAGTGAAGTAGAAGATATATTAGTAAAACTTAAGAATTTTAAAGAAGAAACTTCTAATAGTTTAGAACCTTTATTTAAAGATGAAAAAGATTATAATAAATTTGTTTTAAGACATAGTGAATATAAAGTAAAAAGAAAAGATTTAAGTAAATATAAAGGTGATGCTTTTATAGGAATAGATGCTGGTTCTACTACAGCTAAATTAGTGTTAATAGATGATAAAGGTAATTTATTATATGAAGATTATCGAAGTAATAAAGGAACACCTGTTGATACTATTAAAGATATGTTATGTACTTTATATAATCAATTATCTAAAGGTATTATTATACGTAATGCTGGTTCTACTGGTTATGGAGAAATGTTAATTAAAACAGCTTTTAATTTAGATATTTCAGAAGTAGAAACTATTTCACATTTTGAAGCAGCTAACTACTTTTTACCAGGTGTTGAAAGTATTATAGATATTGGTGGACAAGATATGAAATATATTAAAATTAAGGATAATTCTGTAAACAGTATTATGCTTAATGAAGCTTGTTCTTCAGGGTGTGGTTCTTTTATAGAAACATTAGCTAAATCTTTAGGAATAGATGTTAATGAGTTTGTTAAATTAGCTATTACTTCAAAAAGTCCTATTGATTTAGGTTCTAGATGTACAGTATTTATGAATTCTAAGATAAAACAAACACAAAAAGAAGGTCGACCTTTAGCAGATATATTTGCAGGTTTAGCTTATTCAGTAATTAAAAATGCTATAACTAAAGTTATGAAAATAAGAGATATTAGTAGTTTAGGGAATAAAATAGTTGTTCAAGGGGGAACATTCTTAAATGATGCTGTATTAAGAGCTTTTGAAATTATTACTGGTAAAGAAGTAATAAGACCTGATATAGCTGGTTTAATGGGAGCTTATGGAATAGCTTTAATAGCATTAAATAATTATAAACAATATGATGATAAAGAAGTAGTTAGTTCTATACTTAATTTAGAACAAATAAATAATTTACAAATTAAAACAAGTCATACAAGATGTAAGGGTTGTGAAAACCATTGTGCATTAACAGTTAATATGTTTGATAAAAAAGTTTTTATATCTGGTAATAGATGTGAAAAAGGTAGTGGTAATAATGGTAGTCATAATATGTTACCTAATATGTATGCTTGGAAGTATGATAGATTATTTAGTTATAAGAATATAGATAATCCTTATAGAGGAGAAATAGGTATACCAAGAGTATTAAATATGTATGAAAATTATCCTTTATGGTTTACGATATTTAGTGAATTAGGATTTAAAGTTATATTAAGTGATACTTCTAATCGTAAATTATATGAAACTGGTATTGAGTCAATGCCTAGTGAATCAGTTTGTTATCCGGCTAAATTAGTTCATGGTCATATTATGAATTTAATAAGTAAAGGAGTTAAAACAATATTTTATCCATGTTTAATGTATGAAAGAGATGAATTTTTAACCTCTGATAATCACTATAATTGTCCTATTGTCCAAAGTTATTCAGAAGCTATTAAATTAAATATGGAAGAATTAAGTAAGAATAATATTAAGTATATAAATCCTTTTTTACCTATGGAAGAAGATAAATTATATCAAAGATTTTTAGAAATACCTGAATTTAAAGAATATCATTTTACACATGATGAACTTAAAAAGGCAATACATAAAGGTATTATAGAACTTAATAAATATAAAGAAGATGTACGTAAAAAAGGAGAAGAGTTTATTAACTATGTTAATGAACATAATGAAAAAGCTATTGTTTTAGCTGGTAGACCTTATCATTTAGATAAAGAAGTTAATCATGGAATAGATACGATGATAAATAGTTTAGGTTTAGCAGTATTAACTGAAGATTCAATATGTCATTTAAGTAAGATTAAATCTAAATTAAGAGTAGTAGATCAATGGTCTTATCATTCACGTGTATATAATGCTGCTGATGTAGTTAGTCAATATAATAATTTAGAATTAGTAGAATTAAATTCTTTTGGTTGTGGATTAGATGCGATTGTTACTGATCAAGCAGAAGAAATATTAAAAGCTAATAATCGTTTATATACTACTATTAAAATAGATGAAATTAATAACTTAGGAGCTGTTAAAATAAGAATAAGATCTTTAATAGCTTCAATGAATAAAAGATTAAATGATAGTACAAAGTATAAACCATATAATTATCAAAAGAATTATTTTAAAGAAAATGAAAAGAATAATACTATTTTATTTCCAGATATGTCACCAAATCATATGCCTATCTTTGAAAGTTTATTAAATAGTGAAGGATATAATGCTGTATATCTTAGAAAGACTACTGATAAGACGGTAGAAACAGGATTAAAATATGTTAATAATGATGCTTGTTATCCAGCTATTATAGTTATAGGACAGTTAATTTATGCTTTAAAGAGTGGTAAATATGATTTAGATAAAACAACTGTTATGATTACTCAAACAGGTGGAGGATGTAGGGCTACTAATTATATAGGACTTATTAGAAAAGCTTTAAAAGATGCGGGATTTGCTAAAGTATCTATTATATCTTTAAATGCTTCTGGTTTAGAAAAAGAACAAGCATTTAAATTTACTTTATCATTTATTAATAAAGCAGCACAAGCTGTTGTATATGGTGATTTGTTAGCTAAACTTTTATATGCAACAAGACCTTATGAAGTACATAAAGGGGATAGTGAAAAGTTATATAATAAATGGTTAAAGAGAGTATGTGAATCAATTAAAAATGGTCATATTAATGAATATAAAAGTAATATTAAAAAGATGGTAGATGATTTTAATAATATTAATGTTAAATTAGTTAATAAACCTAAAGTTGGTATAGTAGGTGAAATATTAGTTAAGTATCATGCTTTTGCTAATGATGATTTAGTATTGAAGTTAGAAGCTGAAGGAGCAGAAGTATTCTCTCCTGAATTAATGGGTTTTGTTAAGTATTGTTGTTATAATTCTATTGTTAAAGAAAAGTTATTTAAAACAAAGAAATTACCTGCTTTATTTAATAAGACAGCTTTAGATATTATTGATAAATATGAAAAACCAGTTAAGAGTGCTTTAAAAGGTACTAGGTATCGCGATGTAACTAATATTTATCATTTAGCAGATAATGTTAATGGTATTTTATCTACCGGCAATCAAACAGGAGAAGGTTGGTTTTTAACAGCTGAAATGGTAGAACTTATTAAAGATGGTGTTACTAATATAGTATGTGTTCAACCATTTGCTTGTTTACCTAATCATATTGTAGGTAAGAGTGTTATTAAAAAGATTAGATCTCTTTATAAGGAAGCTAATATAGTAGCTATTGATTATGATCCAGGAGCTAGTCATACTAATCAAATTAATCGTATTAAGTTAATGCTTACTGTAGCTAAAGAAAATATTAAGAAATAAATCTTAATATTTTTTTAACTTAGTTTAATAGTAAAATGCAATTAATGTTAATTTGTTGCAATATCTAGAGAAAATGCAATATTTTCTCTTTTAT